>CAMDGL010000023.1 GCA_945897845.1 Chitinophaga pinensis
TCTTTTACTCTCCGGATTTGGAGGATTGCTTCCTCATAAGTTAACTGATAGGTTTCTTTTCCTGATGTTTCAGAAATTTCCAGTGATTGATAGTCGTACTGATCCAGAATATCAAGTGCATAAGCGTAATCCGATATTATTTTCAGCAAACCGGAGCTTTCATCTCCTGAAAGTTCCTTGTAATTCAGAACGTTTCCGAGTAGTTTCACTGATTCCTGAAGTTGTCTCAATTGCTCATTTTGCTGAATTAGCCGATGTTCATTGATTGAAAATCCTTTAATCAGGTATTCCTTCAAAATTTTGTTTGCCCAGATGCGGAATTGAGTTCCTCTTTGAGATTTTATCCGATATCCAACAGATATAATTACATCGAGGTTAAAGAATTCGATATTTCTTTCAACCTGCCGTTCACCTTCATATTGAACTGTTGCAAAATTTGCAACAGTTGCTTCTATATTCAGTTCTTTTTCTTTAAAAATATTGCTTATGTGTCTGGAAATAACCGACTTGTCTCTTTTGAAGAGTTCGGTTAATTGCATCAGATTTAGCCAAACCGTATCATTCTCCAGTTTAACCTGAATCTCAGTAGTGCCGTCCTGGGCTTTGAATATCTGTATTTCTGAATTGTTCATTCGACCTAATTTTTCTTAAAAGTACGAAATTATGAGTAAAATAATCAGGCGGTTGCAAGTGTTGCGATACTTACCCTGGCGTCAGTTTTGGAAATGATTGCCTGAGCGCAGGCTTCGAGCGTTGAGCCGGTTGTTACCACATCGTCAATCAGCAAAATATGTTTTCCGGAGAAAGCTTCCGGATCGGTTAATTCGAAAATTCCTTCCACATTTTGCCAGCGCTCGAAACGGGCTTTTCGCGTTTGTGTTTCGGTCGCAGTAATCCGTTTCAGGTTGTCGTCTGAAAGTTGTTTCTGCATTTGCTGGGCAATTCCTGAAGCAATCCACCAACTTTGATTGTACCCGCGCTTTTTTTCTTTCTGGGGGTGAAGTGGGACAGGACAAATCACGTCCACCGAAGCAAAGCTCTCCGACTGCAGCAAATCAATCCCAAACTGTTTTCCGATTTCGGCGCCCAGTTCTTTCATTCCCTTGTACTTGAGATTGTGTAGCAGCGATTGATATTTACTGCCCTTGCTGAAAAAGAAAAATGCGGTGGCAAATTCAATTCTCACCCTTCCGTAGAACAATTGGGCAACCGGATTTTCCGGCTCTCGGTGGAAATTTGTTCGTGGAATATGGTGCAGGCAATGCAGGCAAATCCATTGTTCCTGTTCAATCAGTTTATCACCGCAGGTCACACACAATTTGGGGAAAATCAGTTCGGTAAGGTAATACAGAATAGGTGAATTCATCAGGCAATTTTAGTTGATTAGTTTCCAGAGAGATAATTGTATAGAAAGTTACGGAATAATATTTAAATCATAATTTCTTCAGTTGAGATTTTTTTCAGTAACTTACGGAAGATAATTTGACAAATCATAAAAATTACAACTATGAAAAAGGTATTATTCTTGACTGGAGACTTTACAGAAGATTACGAAACAATGGTTCCGTTTCAGATGCTCGAAATGGTTGGATACGAAGTCCATGCTGTTTGTCCTGACAAAAAAGCCGGGGATACAATTAAAACAGCCATCCACGATTTTGAAGGTGACCAAACTTATTCTGAAAAACCGGGTCACAACTTCGCATTGAATTACAGTTTTAAGGATGTTAACGTGAACGATTACAGTGGATTGGTAATTGCAGGAGGACGTGCGCCTGAATATTTGCGATTAAATGCGAAGGTGTTAGAAATCGTGAAACATTTTTTTGCTGAAGATAAACCCGTTGCCGCAATTTGTCATGGAATTCAGATTTTAACTGCCGCAGGTGTTGTAAAAGGAAGAAAACTAACCGCCTATCCTGCGGTTGGCCCTGAAGTAACACTGGCCGGAGGAGAGTTCCAGAATATTCCGGTTAACGGAGCATTTGTAGATGGCAATCTGGTTACTTCGCCTGCATGGCCTGCACATCCTGCTTTTATAAGGGAATTCTTGAAAATTATGGGAGCAACGATTAGTTTATAAAATAGTATCAACAAAAAGCGGGAATTAAAATTCCCGCTTTTTGTTGATACTATTTATCCTGCAATCCCTTATTTTTTTACTTGTTTATTTATATACTTCGTTTTGTGCGGCATGCAATTCCTTCATGATTTGAGGAACCAATACAAACGGATCATAAGGTTTAACTTTTCCTGAAAGTTTCAGTGTTTCAAGAGGTACATAACCACGGTAGCCGCTGTTTTTGATAATTTTCATTAATCGTATAAAATCAGTTTTCACTTCGCTGGTATTTCCCAAAACGCTCTCTTTCATCTGCCAGTTTACGGTATAAGGAATTACCGTTTCGATATCGGCATAAGGATCAGCAACTTTGAAATTTCCGGTATCGAGAATAATTCCGGCCCATTTGGAATTGACCGCTTTCATCACTTTGATGCACTGATCGGCTGTTTGAAGCATGTCGCCATGATTCTGGATGCCAATGATTACGCCGTGCTGCGCACCGAAAGCAGCACACTCTTTATAACATTCAATCATCCAACCGGCCACTTCATCCCATTTGTTTTCATAGCCTTTTGGAATTTCGCCGGCGAACAAACGGATAACAGGAGCCCCCATTTTTTCTGCAACAATGATCCATTTTTTAGCACGTTCAACATCGGAAGCCCTGACTTTTGGATCTGGCGAAGCAAAGTTGTTGCGAATACCGGTTCCGCTGATGTCAATTCCCAACTTGAAAGCCTTGCGCTTAAATTCGTAAATGTATTCATCTGAGGGCACTTCAGGATAACCCGGAATATAATAACCGGTAACGTCAAGCGCTTCAATATTCTGTTCGGCGCACCAATCCAAAAGATCGAACAACGTGAATGCTGGCTTTTCAGGTGTTCCCTTTGCCATTAGCGCATCATTGAATGAAAAAGCATTTAAGGCCAGTTTAATGTGCGACTGGCTCTTTTCCTTTTGAATTCCTTGCGCCTGAGAGATTGTTGCACTGAAACTTCCCATTATGTTTGCTGCAATTACAACGAACCATAGATTTGTTATTTTAAAGACTTGATTTTTCATGACTTCGGTTTTGTTGGTTTAATTGAAAATTCCATTACTTACAAAAGCTATTTTTTTGCTGTCGGGCGACCAGCTCGGAACATTCATGGTTCCCTGTCCACCGTATAAATACCCAATTACTTTGGCTTCGCCACCTTCGATCGGCATCAGGCGCAAATAAACCCTTTCGTAGAAAGGATGTTTGTCGGCAGGAACTTCTTTCGGGAATGAAATAAAAACCAGCCATTTGTTATCAGGAGAAACATGCGGAAACCAGTTGTTCAACTCATCAAAAGTGAGCTGGGTCTGGTTTTTTCCGTCGGGATCCATCCGCCAAACCTGCATGGTTCCGGTGCGGGTCGAGCAAAAGTAGATGTGTTTGCCATCCGATGAATATTCCGAACCATCGTCCAAGCCTTTTGAAGTTGTTAGCTGAATTTCTTTTCCTCCGTCTTTCGAAATTTTGTAAATATCGAAATCGCCGTTGCGTTCGGCTGTGTAAAGCAGAAACTGGTTGTCGGGCGACCATCCGTGAAAATACGACGAGCTTTTATCGGTAATCCGTTTTGGAACTCCACCTGTAACCGGAACTGTGTATACGACCGATTGCCCTTTCGTTTCTTCGGGATGGTGGCTGATTCCGATTTGCTGGCCATCGAAAGTCAGCACATGGTCGTTGTTGTTTTT
This sequence comes from Chitinophaga pinensis, assembly GCA_945897845.1. Classification (GTDB taxonomy): domain Bacteria; phylum Bacteroidota; class Bacteroidia; order Bacteroidales; family Prolixibacteraceae; genus Aquipluma. Next base: position 3,797 of record CAMDGL010000023.1, read on the forward strand.
GTTGGCAAAATCGGTATTTAAAACAGTCGATTCTTTGGTTGCCAGATCGAAATTGTACAATTTTCCTTCGGAATTGTAAATCAAAGTTTTGCCATTGGGTGTCCAGTTAGGAGCTTGCAATGAGATCGCAGAACTGGAAACAACTTCACGGTGTCCGGTTTCAACATCCATCACTTCAAGCAAACTTCCGAGATAAGTTTTATACTGAACCAAATCGTCGGGTGCGGTTTTGAAAACGCGTGTATTGCTGAAAACGACTTCTTCAGAGAACTTGTTGGTATGCGCGCAAACAAACAATCCGGCTAATAAATCGGCTCCCAGATCAATGTTTTCAAGTTTTTGTACCTGATAAACTTCACCGAAATGCGCCACGGACATGGTGTATGTATTTCCTTTTTTTTCGAGTTGAAGCACATCGGGACCTGAAAGGATGAATTTTACCTCTTTCATTATTTCACCCGGTTTGGTTCGATACTGAAGGGAAGTCAGTCCGTCGCCATGAACCGTACATGCGACAACAGGCGAATTCGATGCTGTCGAGGTGCGAATCATGAGTCCTGTTTTGCGATGCAATTCGTGACCTGCGCCGATAAAACGAACCCGGGTCTGAATGATGAAATCGCCATTCATTTTTTTCGACAGGAAAGAAAAGCTGTCTTCGCCGAACCAGATATTTTGCCCTGAACCAACTACGCTATAGGTTTGAGCTGGTTCGCTATAACTTGCTGTTCCGGGGATTTCCGGAGAACCGATATTGGAAAACTGGTCGAACGATCCGACTTTGGAGCCTGACATTTGCGCATTCAGGTTCAGGAAAAATAAATTGAGCAGAAGGAATAAACTGCCGGACACCCATTTTGTTTGTTTCATTTCGTAAGTCTTATTGGTTATAACGATATTTACCTATATGGTATTTTGTAGCAGTCAAATGTGGTCAATTGTTGTCATTCTGTTGTAATTTCAAAGCAACTTAAAAAATTAATAATATTGAAATAAATGGAAAGAGTTTTACTGGTAATTTCTGGTTACAAAAGTGAACCAGTTTTATCAATCTGACAGGACTTTAAACGCACTTTTTAGTTCAAGACACGACATCTTCGGAAGCGCTTTCGTTCTGGATAACCCGGAAAACGAAAGTTCAACATATACTGTAATAGCGCAAAAAAAGCTGATTATAACTTGTATAATTATTCTTTTTATACCAGCTATTAAAATTTCGTCAGTTATTTCCATGTAATATTCGGCGCTCAGGAAATGCTATATTAAGCAAATTCTTTATTTGGCATGCTATCGGGCCGGCTCAAATGCACAAGCCATTAACAAGGTTTTATTGCCTCAGTTCAATTATTATAAATAAACCGGAGAAAACATTTTTATAAAGCTTCATTCGAAACTTTAATCGTTCTTTAATGGTATGAATAATTATTTGATCGGCGTATTCGTTTGATTTAATGGGCATTTTTGTTTGTTGTCAATTACAATTCTGTTAATTTAATCGTTTTGTAATATTTCTGTAACAGGCCTGTAATTGCAGTGATTAATCTTTGTACCAAATAAAAATTCAAAAACAAATCTTGAGTAGGAATGAAGAAACCATTGTTAACAACCTTATTGATACTTTGTATCGCTTTACTTTCAATGTCGCAGGAAACAAAAGAAGTATTTAAACCGCATGGAAAACCAATCATAAGGGTTTTCAGCAATGCACACACCACGTTTGCCGATGGAGAATCGAAGTCGGCCTTCGAACTTACCCGCGTTTATCTGGGTTACGAGCATTTCTTCAGCGAGAACTTCTCCGGAACCGTAATTTATGATGTGGGGAATCCGGGTGTTGGCAAATTGCAAATGACCGCTTTTGTGAAAAATGCTTTCCTGAATTACAAAAAAGACAATCTTTCGGTCGATTTCGGTATGATACCTACCACCCAATTTAAGGTTCAGGAGAATTTCTGGGGTTACCGCTACATGGAAAAGGTATTTCAGGATGCCTATGATTTTGCATCGAGCGCTGATTTGGGAACCAGTGTAACCTATAAATTTAACAGCATACTGAGCGCTGATATGGCTTTGTACAACGGCGAAGGCTACAAAAAATTACAGTCAGACGACTTCCTGAAATCTGCTGTTGGATTGACAATTACTCCGGTAAAGCAAATCGTATTGCGTGGAATGGTCGATTTTATGGGAAAAGACAGCGCACAAATTACTTATGCCGGATTTATTGGTTATAAAGCAAAAAAACTGTCTTTGGCAGCCGAATACAACTATCAGAAAAATCATTTGATGATCGATGGCAGAGATTATTTCGGACCATCGTTTTATGCAACTTATGTGGCCTCAAAAAAGGTAAAACTGTTTGCACGCTACGACGATCTTCAGTCAAATACTCCTTCAGGAAAAACTGAAAACTGGAACCTGGCCAACGATGGTCAGCTTATTATGGCCGGTGTTGAATATTCTCCGGTTTCAGGAATAAAATTAACACCAAATTACCGTGGCTGGAATCCGGCCAACGAAATAGCACCCTACGTTTCTACAATAATGTTGAACTGTGAAATAAAATTTTAAAAACATAAAACAAAGAAATCATGAGAACAATTATTACCGTATTGGTATTGGCAGTACTTTTTAGTTCGTGCCAGAATTCAGCTAAAAAAGCGTCAAATGAAAAAGTATCCCTGACAGCTGCAGGAGCAACTTTCCCGTTGCCATTTTACAACCTGGTATTCAAAAATTATACTGAATCAAAGGGCATTCCGGTTACATACGGAGGCGTTGGCTCAGGTGGAGGTATCCGCAGTCTAACTGACAAAGTCGTTGACTTTGGGGCAACCGATGCATTTCTTGAAGATGATAAAATGGCCGAAATGCCTGCGCCAATCGTTCACATTCCAACCTGTTTGGGTGCAGTTGTCATTACTTATAACTTGCCCGGAATTGATGAGTTGAAATTATCGAATGAATTGCTTGAGAAAATCTTCCTGGGAGAAATCACCAAATGGAACGATCCGCAGATCGCTGCCAACAATCCGGGAGTAACATTACCCGTAAAAGATATTTTATTTGTTCACCGTTCGGACGGAAGCGGAACTACCCAGATTTTTTCGGACTACCTGACCAAGATCAGCACGAAATGGGCTGAAAAAATTGGAGCCGGCAAATCGCTGAACTGGCCGGTTGGTATGGGAGCCAAAGGCAATCCGGGAGTTGTGGGAACTATTAGCCAAACTGAAGGCGCCATAGGATATGTAGGTTCTGAATTTGCTTTTGCACAAAAAACGCAGATGGCTCAAGTTCAAAACAGCGCCGGTGAATATGTTTTACCAACCATGGCTTCGATTAGTGCGGCCGCCAAAGGAAATATTCCCGATGATACCCGCATCATGCTAACCAATTCAAGTGATCCTGAGTCATATCCTATCAGCGGTTTTACCTGGATAATTCTTTACAAGGAACAGGCTTACAACGGACGTTCACTTGCTCAGGCTGAAGAAACCGTGAAACTGCTGGATTGGATGGTTAGTCCTGAAGCTCAGGCTGAAGCGCCAAACGTTCATTATGCACCGCTAACCGAAGATGCTGCTGCCAAGGCAAAAGCGATCCTTCGTACGGTAACTTTTGAAGGAAAAGCAATCCTTAATTAAGTTTAAACCGGCTAAATGAACAGCGACAAGATTACAAAAATCGTATTATTTTCTGTTTCATTTATCATCCTGATAGTAGCAGGAGGTATCGTATTCTCCCTTGTGGGGGGTGCGATACCTTCGTTTAAAACATTTGGATTCGGTTTTATTACCTCATCGCATTGGGATCCGACCGAAGGACGTGAAAATTACGGGGCTTTGCCATTTATCGCCGGAACCCTGATTACGTCATTTGCAGCATTGGTCATTAGTTTCCCGCTTTCGTTCGCAACTTCACTTTTCCTGGGCGAGTACTACCGGAATACGCGGGTTGCCAAAATTTTGGGTACGATGGTCGATTTGCTGGCCGGAATTCCTTCCATCGTTTATGGCTTGTGGGGTTTTTATATCCTGCGTCCGTTTCTGATCGGCATTGGCTTTGAAAACCAGGGCTTTGGAGTTCTAACTTCCAGTATAGTTCTGGCAATAATGATTATTCCTTATGCCACCTCGCTGAGCAATGAAATCATATCAATGGTTCCGAACGATTTGAAGGAAGCTGCCTACTCGCTGGGTTCGACACGATACGAAGTGATCAGATATGTTACCGTTCCGGCAGCACGTTCAGGAATTTTCGCCGGATATATTCTGGCCTTCGGAAGGGCTTTGGGCGAAACGATGGCGGTTACCATGCTTATCGGAAATTCCAATATTATTCCTGACGGACTCTTTTCGACCGGAAACACCATGGCTTCAGTCATTGCCAATCAGTTTGGCGAGGCCGACGGACTTAAACTTAGTTCGCTCATCTTTATCGGGTTGTTGCTGTTTGTAATTACCGGAATTGTGAACAGCATCGGGAAACTGATCATCAAAAAAATGAACTAAAATAAAATGAAGGCAATCAACGAAACAGAGAACATCAATTCAAGAATCCGGAAAGACCGTGTCTTTTTGGGCCTTGTTGTGCTCTTCTCTGTCATTACTGTTTCACCGATTATACTGATCATTTCAAAGCTTATTGAAAAAGGGTACAAACAGTTGAGCTTTGGCTTTCTGGTTGAAAAAACACCCGATACCATGGAAGCGATGACAGCCATTGCAAACAACGAACTCATTCCGGGCGGTATTGTAAACGGCATATTGGGAACACTCCTGATGGTGGCCATGGCAGCAGTGATTGCTATTCCAATCGCAATCATCACCGGTGTATATCTGTACGAAAATCAGGGGAAATGGCTGGCCAACATCACCAGAAATGTATCAGACATTTTACAGGGAGTTCCTTCCATTGTACTTGGATTAATCTCCTACCTTTGGGTGGTAAAATATGTAACCAATGGATTTTCGGCACTGGCCGGAAGTGTTTCGTTGGCGATTATGATGTTGCCTATGATTGTACGCTCAACCGAAGAAACGTTGAAAATGATACCCCAAACACTCAAGGAAGCCGGACTCGCTTTGGGAATTCCCTATTGGCGGGTTCTAACCGGAATTCTGATCCCGACCGGGTTCAGCGGACTGATGACCGGAATCCTGCTTGCCGTTTCTAGGGTCATTGGCGAAACGGCTCCTTTGATGCTCACTGCATTGGGAAGCCGGGCCATAAATATGAACATATCAAAGCCGACCAGCGCGATTCCATTGCTGATCTGGGAGTTTTACAACGATCCGAACATGGTGGATATGATCTGGAGTTCATCACTATTGCTCATGATTATTGTACTTGCATTCAACCTGACCGCAAAGCAGTTTGCTGCTAACCGAAAATAAAATATAAATGAATACAAACATATTACAGGTTAAAGATCCGATCCTGGCCATTGAAAATTTATCGGTAGCCTACGACAAAAATGTGGCGGTAAAGGATGTGACCGTTGGAATCAAAAAAAACACCGTGACAGCCATTATGGGACCTTCGGGTTGCGGAAAGAGTACTCTTTTACGCGTCCTCAACCGAATGCACGAACTGTACGAAAACATTCACACAACGGGTTCGGTAACACTGAACGGCGAAGATATTTTCAAGATGTCGGCCATCAAATTGCGCCGGAAAACGGGAATGGTTTTTCAACGGCCCAATCCTTTCCCTACCATGAGCATCTACGACAATGTTATTGCCGGATACAAATTGAATGGTATCAATCAGAAAAAACAGGAAAGGGACGAAATTGTGGAACGTTCGCTGCGTGACGTGGCTTTATGGGACGAAGTGAAAGATTCGCTCACCAAAAAGGGAACTTTTTTGAGCGGCGGCCAGCAGCAAAGGCTTTGCATTGCACGTGCCCTGGCTTTTAATCCTGAAATTATTTTGCTCGACGAACCAACATCGGCGCTCGATCCGGTAGCAACTTCCAAGATTGAGGATTTGCTCATTACGCTGAAAGAACATTATACGATCATCATGGTCACACACAACATGTCACAGGCCGCCCGCATTTCAGATTATTCACTGTTTATGTACCTTGGTGAACTGGTTGAGTACGGCAAAACAAAAAACATGTTTACCAATCCGCAGGACAGGCGTACAGAAGAATACCTGACCGGAAAATTTGGTTGACGTTCTGATAAGTCGGAAGACCGGAGACTGAAGACCGGAGAAAATGAACAAATTACGTCACTGCGTAAAAAGTACAGTCGAAGAAAACAATATGCTTTGAAATCGGCAACTAACCATACCGAAGGCCATAAATAGTAAATTGTAAATAAAATAATTGTAAATAAAATAGTCCCATGTCAGTAAAAAAAGACGAATCGATAAAAGAGATATTGGCTGATTACGAATCACTTGCCAATCTGGTATTGACCCAACTCGATATTTTAGAAACACTGATTACCAGCAGCGAGCTACATCTGACCGACGAGCAGTTGCACACTATTCGCGACAACGAAGACAAACTGGATAAGTGGGAGGTGAAACTAAGCGATAAAATCGTCAACACCATCGTACTTTATCAGCCGGTAGCTTCTGAAATACGTCAGCTTATTGCGCTTTACCGCATTATAATTAGTTTGGAGCGGATTGGCGATTTAGCCGTCAGCATTACTAACTTTATGAAAAAAATAAAGAACGAAGAGGTCTATGCCAGCTTGTCGGATTTTATTTCGAACATGATGATACTGAGTGTTAAAATGGTGAAGAATTCCATGCTTTCGTTCATCAACAAAGACATGGATCTGGCGATCTGGACCATCAAAAACGAAGCTGTTGTTGACGAATTAAACAGGAAGATGTTGAAGAAGGCCATTGGTAAAGCCCAGAAATCAGAAGAAAAGAAAAATATTCTGATCAGTTTTATCAACATTAAAGAAATGGTTTCCAACATCGAACGGATTTCGGACCATGCCGCCAACATTGCAGAGGCTTCTATTTATGCTTATGAAGGCAAAGACATCAGGCATCGCAGAAGAGAAGAACTTGAAGAGAAAATAAAACCATCAAACAATGAGTGAAGCATACAAAATATTGGTTGTTGACGACGAAAAAGACCTTTGTGAGATCCTTCAGTTCAATCTTGCAAGCGAAGGTTTCGACATTGAAGTAGCCTATTCGGGAGAAGAAGCGCTGACCAAGTCGATTGACCGTTTCGATTTGTTGCTGCTCGATGTGATGATGGGCGGAATGTCGGGATTTAAACTGGCCGACAAAATCAGGAAAGAACTGGGACTTTCGGTTCCGATCATTTTCCTGACTGCACGCGAAACTGAAAACGATATGCTGACCGGATTTAACGTTGGCGCCGACGATTATCTTTCGAAACCCTTTTCAATAAAGGAACTGACTGCCCGTATCAAGGCTGTTCTACGCCGTGGAAAAACGGTTGAGGTGAAGCCAAAGGTTATCACGATTGACAGCATGGAACTTGATTTGAACCGTAAATCGTTAACCATCGATAATCTGCCGGTTTTGTTAACCCGCAAAGAGTTCGAAATACTGGTGATGCTGATTTCGAACAAGGGAAAATACCTTAGCCGGCAGGAAATTCTTGATCGGATCTGGAGCGACGATGTAATTGTAACCGAGCGAAATGTGGATGTAAACATTGCCCGACTACGGAAAAAAATCGGTGAATTCGGCAATTGCATCAAAGGCAGGTCGGGATACGGTTATTGCTTTGAAAATTAGGAAATAAGAAACACAACCTTAAAATAATAGAACCCGTGATAGTACAACACACCTTTCGCCGACGAATATTCATCAACTTCTTTGTTGTATTTTCCATTTTTACCCTGGTAGTTTTGGGCTACCAGTACGATCGGGAAAAAAGCTACCGTACCGGTCAGCTCGAAAGCATGCTGAATAATATTTCGGAAGTAACCCATCGTTACATCGAGCATAAAAATGTTTTAGAATCGGGTGATTTTAAGTCACTTGACACACTTAAAATCCTGTTGCCCATTGATAATACCCGGCTTACAGTAGTTGATATGACAGGAAAAGTTCTTTATGACAGCTTTGTTGCGGATGTTCAGACAATGGAGAACCACCTGTCAAGGCCGGAAGTTCAAAAGGCACTTTATTCGGGAAAAGGCTCAAGCATTCGTCTTTCAGCGACTACAGATCAGATATTTTACTATTATGCAAAAAACTGCAAAAAATATTTTGTCCGGACAGCAGCAGTTTACAATGTCGATATCATCAAATTCCTGAAAACGGAACGTATATTTTTGGTTTTTCTGGTATTCCTTTTTGTCTTGATGTGGATACTGCTTCATTTTACCACCCGCCGGTTAAGCGAATTTATCATCAAGCTAAAAGATTTTGCACTCAAAGCTGGTCAGAATGAAGACATTTCGAAGATGGACAGCAATTTTCAGGACAATGAATTGGGCGTAATCCGTAAACAAATTGTACAGATTTACGACAACCTTAAGACTGCCAAAGATGAGCTGACCAGCGAAAGGGAAAAATTATACGGACACCTTCAGGTCCTGAAGGAAGGCATTTCCATTTTTTCGTCCGACAAACACAAAATACTCGCCAACAGTCACTTTATTCAGTTTATAAACATGATTTCGGATAAATCAACCATTTCGGCAGAGCATGTTTTTTCTATTCCAGAATTCAGTAAAGTAGTTGAATTTGTTGAGCAGTATCGCGAAAGCGATCTTCAGGCTCAAAATAAGGAACTCCCTCACATTGAATTTACTATCGAGAAAAGCGAGAAATTCTTTCAGGTCAGGTGTATTATTTTTGTCGATAAAAGTTTTGAGATCCTGGTCAGCGATGTGACCCGTCCGGAGAAACAGCGCCTTCTCAAACAGCAGCTCACCTCCAACATTGCCCACGAGCTGAAAACTCCGCTGTCGTCGATTAAGGGTTATCTGGAAACAGTTTTAAACAACCCGAATATCCCGGCTGAGAAACAGACTTATTTTCTTGAGAAAGCTTTCGCCCAGTCACAGCGGCTGACCGATCTGCTCAACGATATTTCGTTGCTCAACAACATTGAAGATGCCGGTGGCTTGTTCGAATTTAAGCCGCTAATGCTGAAACCTGTTATTCGCGATGCGATTGAAAACTTAAAAATCAGGCTTACCGAACGGAATATGGATTACACGGTGGATGTTGACAATGAAGTAGTTGTTAACGGAAATGAATCATTACTGTTTTCGGTATTCCAAAATCTGGTGGAAAATTCGATCAATTATGCCGGTAACAATACGAAGATTTCTATCCGGAAATACCTGGAAGACAGTAAATTCTATTATTTCCAATATACCGATTCGGGTGCGGGCATTCCTGAAGAACACCTGCCACGTATTTTCGAACGTTTTTACCGGGTTGATTACGGACGTTCGCGCGAAACTGGCGGAACCGGCCTTGGCCTTTCGATCGTGAAAAATGCCATCACGCTGCACAAGGGCGAAATATCAGTAAAAAACCGGCCAGAGGGCGGACTTGAATTCCTCTTTTCGCTGTCAAAAAGGTAGCTTTCTGAATTTTAATCAAACATTCACAGTATAGTAATCGCAATGTAATGAAATAGAGGCTACTTGCATACGAATTAAGTACTATGCGATATGCAGGAAGCTATCCGAAAATTAGATATTTCAATCATTTCCGACGTTCACCTGGCAACCATGGCCAGCAAAGCCAAACACCTTCTAAAATATTTAAAATCCATTCAGCCCAAAATATTGGTTTTGAATGGCGACATCATCGATTCGTGGCGGTTTAGCAGGAATTATTTCCCAAAAGCACATCTGAAAGTGATCCGTCAGTTGGTTAAAATGATCGAAAAAGGTGTTCGGGTAGTATATATTACAGGTAATCACGATGATGTTTTTCGAAAGTTCAACAATACCCAACTGGGCAATTTCAGTATTGTCAACCAGCTTGAACTGACCGTAGGAGATCAAAAAACATGGATTTTTCACGGCGATGTCTTCGATAATATCATTCACCATTCGCCCTGGCTGGCCAAATTTGGTGCTGCAGCTTATGGTTTTCTGACCGGATTCAACAAAGGGCTGAATTTTATTCTGAGAATCTTTGGAGGCAAAGACATGATTCTTTACAAATCAATGAAAGACCGGATTTCGAAAGAGAAAAAAGTACTGACCAATTTTGAACTGGCCATTGCCAATGCCGCCCTAAGTAAAGACATAGACCTGGTTATTTGCGGGCACACACATATTCCGGTTGATAAAACCATTACTACTGAAAAAGGAATAGTCAGGTATATCAACTGTGGCGATTGGGTGGAGCATTTTTCAGCGGCAGAATGTATCGATGGGTACTGGAGCTTGAACTACTTTAAATCTGAGTTGGAAGAAGAAGAATTGGAATCACCTGAAGATGAACTTTATATTCCGGATAAAAACCAAATGTACCGTTCAATTCTGGAAGAATTGAAAATCGCGAGCTTCTTTTAACTTTCAGAATGAAGATTTTATACGCTATTCAAGGCACAGGAAATGGCCATCTGGCCAGGGCAACCGAAATTGTTCCGATCCTGAAATCGCTGGCCGACACCGATGTATTGGTAAGTGGCACACAGGCCGATCTGAAAGTACCCTTCACTATTGATTATAATTTTTCAGGTTTGAGTTTTATAGTTGGGCAAAATGGAGGTGTCGATATTTTAAAAACCATTCAACAAATGCCTGTATTGCAATTCTTTCGTGACATCCGTAATTTGCCAGTCAAAAAATACGACCTGGTGATCAGTGATTTTGAACCTGTTTCAGCATGGGCGTGCCGTCTCCAGAACAAGCACTGCATCGGACTCAGTCATCAGAATGCTGTTTTGCATCCATCTGCACCAAAGCCAGACATCAACGATCTGCTCGGAAAACTGATTCTGAAAAATTATGCACCGGCAAACATTAAATACGGTTTTAATTTTAAGCCCTCCTCTCCTGCAATTTTCCCTCCTGTCATTCGTTCCGCCATCCGAGATGCTGAAGCAACTGTTAAACCTCATTTTACAGTTTATCTTCCTGCCTATAGCAATCAGCAAATTCAGGATGTCTTATCCCAAATTCCGGATACCGAATGGCAGGTTTTTTCCAAACATTCAAAGCAAACATATAAAATCGGAACCATTCTTTTTCAACCTGTTTCGCTTGATGGCTTTACCAAAAGTTTCCTGAGTTGTACCGGGTTGGTTTGTACTGCCGGTTTTGAAGGCCCTGCAGAAGCGATCTACCTTGGCAAAAAACTCTGCGTCATTCCGATGAAAGGTCAGTACGAACAATATTGCAATGCTGCTTACCTTAAATCAATGGGAATAAAAGTGCTCGATCATTTTACCGGTTCGGCACCCGAACTAACTGATTGGATCCAGAATTCAACAGTACTTCAGGTCAGATTTCCTGATATGACCCAAGAAATACTTGAACGCATTTTGGCACAACATTGTGATTCAAGCTCAACAACCAGATGAATGAATTTATAGTTACACCAATGTCTAATTGAGAAGTGTGTGGAGTGATTGTATTTTAGAATGGTTTTTACTTCAGAAAATCACGGAACCAAATCCCTGAATCTTTAACAGTCCGTTTCTGTGTTTCAAAATCATTGTAAACAATACCATATCTTGTTCGAAAACCTTCTGCCCATTCAAAATTGTCAATAAATGTCCAGGCAAAATAGCCAGTAACATTTACCCCTTCATTTTTTGCCTTGAGAATATTTTGAAGATATCGTTTGTAAAAGTCAATCCTTTGCTGATCATGTATCCTTCCGTTGGTCAGATGATCTGGGAAGGCTGCACCATTTTCGGTTACAATAATCTCTTTGACCGGATATTTGGCAAACTGCTTTATGATTTCATAAATCCCTTCAGGCGAAACCTTCCAGCCCATCTCCGTTACTTCAGCATCGATATCTGGCCCTACCCGATTGGCCCAGATAAAGGGGATTAGCGACGGTTTTGCAATGACTTTAAAATAATTCTGTATTCCAATAAAATCAAAATCAAACTTTAGATTTTCAATATCGGCAGGTTGAATGTATTTCTCAATTTTTTTCAGCACGGGCAGATCCTGAAATGGATATCCCATCCCCAGAGATGGTTCGATAAACAGGCGATTTAACACCACATCCAATCTCTGGGCAGCACGTTGATAACTCCCGGTCATTTTTTGTGGCTCCGTGTATGAACATGACAATGCTGTTCCAATATGACTGTTCCTCACATTACTTCGAATAATTCGTCCACCCTCAGCCTGGCATAAATTTGCATGATGAACGGAGGCTAAAAATTTTTGGATTCCTGTCCGGTTTGGTGCATGAATTCCTGAAAAGTAACCTAATGCAGTAAAGCTGGCAGGTTCGTTGAGAACCATCCAGTGTTTGATCCTGTCGCCAAATCTCCGGCTGCATAAATCGGCATATTCCGAGAACCAGTTAATAATTTCACGATTAGTCCATCCGCCCTTATCCTCAAGTAACTGTGGCAAATCCCAGTGATACAAAACAGCCCAGGGCTCGATACCTAATTCCAGACAGGTATCGATCATTCTATTGTAAAAATCAATCCCCTTTTCATTGATCCTTCCGGTTCCATCCGGTAAAATTCTGGCCCATGAAAATGAAAACCTGAAGTTTTTAAAATTCAGACTTTTTAAAAGCTTCAGATCATTTTCGTACTGGTTATAAAAGTCGATAGCTATTTTTCCGTTCGAATTATCTTTTATGTGGCTTTTCTTGTCAGTAAACCGGTCCCAAACGGATTCCCCTTTCCCATCGATATCCGATGCCCCTTCGATCTGGTATGCAGAAGTTGCAACTCCCCAATAAAAGTCATCGCCAAAATCTCTTTTTGAAATTTTCGGAATCTCTCTGTTTTCCAACAGGATTGGTTTTAGCTTCCATAATGCTGCCAATGCTGCCAATGATTTTATAAATTCCAACCGAACCATTATTATCTTGTATCTTACAGTTTTGGTGTGCAAAACTATTATTTATCTGAATATTTGAACGTCATTGTTAATCCTTTTTTATCCTCATTTCAACACAACATTAATTCCTTCCTTAATCACTATAAAACATCAAGTTAACATGTTTAACTCAAAATGTCACCCATGTATTTATAAGAATTGAAAAATAATTTTCATTATCATAGAAACTATGCTATTCTTTTTTCTTTGGTTATAATTTCTGCTGGCACAGTAAAACAAAAACATGATCCACTATCATGGTTATCTGTAACCCAAATCTTTCCTCCATTCATTTTTACAAATTCCTTGCATAACTTCAGCCCAAAGCCCGAACCTTTTTCGTCCATTAGACCAACTGATAATGAATTATTCTCGGATTTGAAGATTGACTTTTTGTGTTTACTGTCGATCCCAATTCCCGAATCGGAAACCGAAATAATATATTGATTCCTTTCCCAATCAGAATTGATCTCGATGGTCCCGTTTTCAGGGGTAAATTTGATGGCATTGGATACCAGATTTCGAACCACGCACATAAACAGATCGGCATCGGCCTTTATGAAGGAATCTTTGGAAAGATTGGTGACGAGTTGTATGTTTTTTTGTTTCAGAATAGTTTCATACATCCTTGAAGATTCATGGATAAGTTTTTCCAAAGAATGTCCGCTGATAACCGGAGTGATCCGGTTTAGCCGTGTTCGCGACCAATGCAGTAAATTGTCCATCAGGTGAAAGGCATTTTTTGCCGATTCATCCAGAGCGAAAAGTGTAGATTGAACTTTTTCAGGAGGCATAGTGCTATATTTCAGTGAAAGCATTTCGGTCAGGTTTTTGAACCAGTACAGCGGGTTTCTTAATTCGTGGGCAATAATCGAAAATATCTTATCCTTTTCGCGATTTGCTTTTTCGAGTTCCTTATTCAGTCTGGCAAATTCCAGGTTTTGTTTGGTAATCTGGTTATTGAGCTGTTCCAGTCGTCTGTTTGCCTTTTTTTTGCTTTCAAACCGGAAATAAAACATGACTGCGAAGGCGATGGTAAAAAATAGAGCAATGATAAACATCCAGATAAACGCATTTTTGTGTAGTATGGTCATCTCTTTCAGTTCGTTGTCTTTGCGCAATACTTCGTTGTCTTTTTCTTTTTTCTCCGTCTCAAATGAAATACGCAACTCCGACAATCGTTGGTTATCTTCAGTCTTCATGATTTTTTTTTCGGCTTCGGCATACAGAATATAATATTCCAGTGATTTTGCCGGGTCATTTTTACTGAGGGAACATTGATATAACCCCCAGTATCCGTCGTGGTATAGTTGGGTAAGGTTGGCCGATTTGGCATTTTTAAGGCTCAGGTCGAACGATTGTCGGGCCGAATCCGGCTGATGTAAGCCCAAAAAGGTATTGCCCAGTTCAAGAGAAGCCTCTGCGATACCGGCATCATACCCGCTTCCCAAGGCAATGTCAAGAGATTGAAGCAAATAGTGTTTGGCCGTTTGGTATTCGGTTCTTTGATTGTAGATTTTCCCCAAATTGGTTAATGCTTTGATCTTTCCTTTGGTGTACTCAATTTGTTCACAATTTTTGAGCGACTTCTTGAAATAGATTTCGGCACTGTCGGGTTCGTTTTTCATAAAAAAAACTTTTCCAATGTTGTTGAACGAATTGGCCAATCCCTCCGGTGTATTCAGTGCGAGTCTGTAAGCCAGTGCTTTCCGGTGGTATTCCATCGCCTTTTCCGGCTGTTCGAGTGAAAGGTAAATGGTTCCCAGATGGTTGCAAACATCAGCCAGATTTACATAGTTGTTTGTTTTTTCGCAGATTACCGAAGCATCTAAATAACATCGTAAGGCCATGTATAAGTTTCCATCGATGGTATAGGTTTTCCCAAGGCTTAACAGTACCGATGCCGATTGCATCTTATTGCCCTTGTTTTTGTAGATCTCTATCGCACGCTTGTAATACGAAACCGATTCGTCGAAATGCCCGGTGGTATGCAGGTATTTCCCAATTTGGTTAAGGGCCGTAGCCTGCAACTCAGCATAAGCTTCACGCTCGGCAATAGCCAATGCGTTGTAGAAAATCTTTCCTGATTCCTGGTATCTTCCTCTTTTGTATTCAATGGAGCCCGATTCAATGAGCGATTGGCATATCCCCCGCTGGTATTCGATTTGGCGTGCCAGTTGCAGGGCTTTTTGAGATAAAGCGAAGGCCTCTTCATTTTTACCCTGAAGCCGGAGATTTGATCCCAGCACAAGCCAGGCTTGGACGATCATTGTATCGTTGCCCGATTTTTGAGCCAGCGAAAGCGCTTTCCGGGCATCGTCAAACGAAGGGTTTAAGCTTACCGAGGCCGAATCTAAATTATTGGCCAGCAACTTGCTTATTGCCTGAGCTGTTTGAGTTTGCCGCGATTGCTCGGATAACTTTTTACAGGAGGGAAATAAAGTAAACCAAACAAAGCACACCAGAATGCAGTTTCGTGCAGTAACTTTCATTTTATAATCCCGTGTTGAATGGCGTAACGTGTTAGCTCCGAATTGGTCTCCAGATTCATTTTGTGCATAATGTTACTCCGATGATTCCCTATCGTATTTTTACTGATCAAAAGTTTTCCGGCAATCTCCGATTTTTTCATCCCGGAAGCCAACATCGAAAAGATCTGAAATTCACGATCGGAAAGTACTTCATGCAGCAAAACATGAGTGTTCTTTTCTGGTTCGATAATTAACTCGGCAAGCATTTCGCTTTGTTGCTGTGTGAAATACTTTTTCCCGGAAAGGACAATCCGAAGAATTGAAATAATCTGTTGTGGATCGGTTTCTTTATTGATGTAGGCAGATGCACCATTTCGTATCATACGAACCGCATAGATTTCGTCAGGATTCATCGATAGAATGACCACCGGGAGCCGGGGCCAGCTTGCCTGAATTTCTTTCAGCACATCCATGGTATCTTTTCCGGGCATTGAAATATCCAGAATCACCAAATCGTAATTGTCGCACTTGAGTTTGGCGAGTAATTCGCTGCCATTCGCTGCCTCTCCACAAATACTCATATCCCCGGTTTCTTCAACGATCAGTTGTAAGCCGGTTCGAACCACCGCATGGTCGTCAGCAATAATTATTCTCTTTACTTGCGTTTCCAAATGTCCCGATAAAATTAAC
>CAMDGL010000024.1 GCA_945897845.1 Chitinophaga pinensis
TTACACGAAGAAATATACTCCTTGCTATGAACAAGTTAGATAAACAATTTGAACAACTGATGAAGAGAATCAACATCGATTCGCCTTCACAAGGTTTCTCGCTTAAAGTGATGGAACGGATTCAGGCCGAAGCTGTTGTTCAGAAACACGCTCTGGTATCAGATTACCAGCCGGTTATCAGCCGGAAAACATGGATCATCCTGATTGCTGCCTTTATTTTATTAATGGTTTATATTACGGTTTCGAGCCCTGAAACCACTCAGGTAAAAGAGCCGGGATTTTTATCAGCGATTTCCGGATCATTGCAAAAAATTGATACTAGTAGAGTTTCGGGTATTTGGCAATCAGCAGCAAGTTTGTTCGCATCCATTCCAACAATGGCTTATCTGATTTTGACTGCCTCGCTGGCATTGTGGACTTTGGATTCATTCCTGTCCAGGTTCAGACATTCACCTTCGAAAGTTCAGATTGGCTAAACAGCAATTGTCAGGGAGCCAGCCGGTGAATTGTCCATGATTGATCCTCTTTGCAGAATTCAATTCGGTCGTGCAATCGGTTTGATCGTCCTTGCCAGAATTCAAAATATTCAGGACGAATAATGAAACCACCCCAATGAGGTGGTTTTTTTATTTCATGGGTTTCAAAATATTGTCTGAAATGGGTGTATTTATTATCCAGAACATTGCGGCTTTCAATGATTTCACTTTGCGGCGACGCCCAGGCGCCTAGCTGGCTCTCCAAAGGTCTTGATTTGAAATACGATTCAGAATCCTCCTCGCTGATCTTTTCAGCTTTGCCCTTAATCCGAACCTGTCTTTCCAGTTCGGGCCAAAAGAATACAACTGAAACCTGTTGATTGGCTATTATTTGCTGTCCCTTTTTGCTATTGTAATTGGTAAAAAAAATCAACCCTTCAGGAGTCAGCTCTTTTAAAAGTACCACCCTCGATTCAGGATTTCCTTCCTGATCCACGGAGGATATTACCATGGCAGTCGGATCAGGTTTTTGTTCGGCTATTACATCTTTCAGCCATAATTTTAACTGCCGGATGGGATCTTTATCAACCGTTTGTTCTGTCAGTTCAAATTTCTGATAATTGGTACGGATATCACGAAGCATGTTCAAGTTGTGTTGTTTTTCAGGTAAACAAGTTTTTCGCCTTTTTGTTAATTCCGTTTCGTATTGGGGTTGTTCTCAAAATCGATTGTTTCGGCGTATTTTTATTGTAAATGCCGCGAATCTGGTGGAATATGTAAAAAAATAGGGCTAAGCAATTAAGCCTAACCCTTTGATTTTCAAATTGTCGGGGTGACAAGATTTGAACTTGCGACCCCCCGCCCCCCAGACGGATACGCTACCAGGCTGCGCTACACCCCGAACTATTATGGCTGCAAAAGTAGCCATCTTCTTAACTTTTGCAAAAAATCGACCATCTTTTTTACTCATCGGTGTGTAACTTATTTGATAAATGGTGCGGGGTAGTTTCCTTTTTGCCTTTACCAATTCTTTGAGAACCGACTTTCCTTTTCTCTTTAGCCTCGATTTCCTCTAAAATTTTCATCCTGAAATCGTCCAGGATATTCATGAAATTAATGAATGCGTCATATTTCGATTTATAGATGCAATTGGAAATATTACTACTGAAATAAGCAGGATGCTGATCGTCCATTAAATGAACATGATCGCTTGTTTGCAGGTATTGCCAGTCCTTTTGGAGATTTATGTCATCTACGCTGTCAATCATTTCTTTTATCATATAGAGCTGATGAATAGCTTCCATCTGAAGTTCATTTCCAGGGTAATAGTATGAATGAAAGTTATTTAACCAACAAATTGGTTCGTTTGCATTAATTTCAGCAACCGGGCCAAATATTTCAGCTATTTCTGATGGTAACTTAAAATCAATATTGGCCATTCTATTAATATGAGAAATAAATGACTGAATAAACTTTTCTTTTTTTTCGATTCCAAAACCACCCAATGCCTTATAATCAAGGTATATATTTAAAAGAGGTTCATCTTGGTTAAGGTTTCGCAATATTGATATAAAATTATTTGCAGAAGTGTCTTTTACATCTGAATTCTGGCAGTTTAGAATGTTTGTAAACTCATCGCTAATCATTTCATTTCTGAAATAAACATGCATCTTTGGCTGAATGCAATTTGAATAGACATAATTGGAACTTCGCCAGATCAGTGTTTTTCTCGAACCGTTTGTTATCATTGCCTTGTAGCCGGAATCAGCCACATCTTTTCCTATCAGGTCAGAATAAATCAAGTCAGAATTCACAAATACAGTTGGCTTTTTTCCGAATAAATAGTTGATTTTTGCCTGAAAATCAGCTAACTGATTCACCAGTTCGTCTTTTCGATTGGTGAGTGATATCAGTGAATGTGAAGAGGTACCACCCAAAAATTCCACATGTCCGGTATCGGCCAACTGCCTGAAACTGGCTAAAACTTCTGGTTCATACATTAAAAACTGGTCGATAGCAGTGCCGGAAATATAAAACGCCAGTTTTAACTTTCCTTTGTTCTTTTTGATAAGCTTTAAGAGGAAATCGTTAACAGGCAAATAATAATTTGTTGCTGCTTCATTAATTTCCCTTTCAATGCGCAGGTCATCAAAGTACGATTTGTTAGTGCCGATATCTAAAAATCGAAAAGTCTGAAAATGAAACGGGTGGTGAACCTGAAAGCAAAGTAAAATATTTTTCATACCAGTAATTTTAGAATTAAACAGTATTCAAATAGATATTACGGATATGCCCGGCCGATTGTTCCCAATTAAATTTGTTTACTTCCTCGTTACCTTCTCTGGCCATAACTTTTGAAAGTGGATTGTGACTGACAATTGCATGGATAGCATCAGCCATTGCATTGATATCCCAAAAATCTGTTTTAATTACATTCCTGATTAATTCTGAAACACCGGATTGAAGCGATATTATCACCGGGATTTTTGCTTGCATTGCTTCTAAAGGTACTATTCCAAAAGGTTCTGAAACAGAAGGCATTATAACGATATCACTCATTGCAAGCATTTCTTCTATTTCTTTTCCTTTCAGGAAACCTGTAAAGTGAAATTTATTGCTTATGCCATATTTGGCGCTTAAATCCACCATTTTGTTCATCAGGTCGCCATTACCTGCCATCACAAAACGAACATTTTTCATTCTTTGAATTACCAGTCTGGCTACTTCAATAAAATATTCAGGACCTTTTTGAATGGTTATTCTTCCTAAGAAAGTAACTACTTTTTCATTAAATTTTCTTTTAACCTGATTATTGCTGCCGGTTTTGGGGTTGATGGCATTATAAACTGTTGTGATTTTTTTTGATGAAATCCCATAATCAGAAACAATTCGTTTTTTTATCCGGTTACTAACTGCAATAATATTATCGGCTTGTTCAAATCCTTGCTTTTCAATTGAATAAATTGTAGGGTTAACCTTTCCACCACTTCTGTCGAAATCGGTTGAATGTACATGAACCAAAAGTGGTTTTCCTGATATTTGTCTTGCAGCTATGCCTGCCGGAAAAGTAAGCCAATCGTGAACGTGAATGATTTCAAATTGATTGTGTTCTGCTATTATCTTGACAATAAGTGCATAATTGTTTATTTCCTGAAAAAGGTCAGGACCATATTTGCCAGTAAAATGAAAATTTTGGGTTCGCGAAGTTAAACCTGATTGATCAGTTTCAATATCCGATTCAGTTTTATCATTTGAGAAATGTTTCTGTT
The DNA here is from genome assembly GCA_945897845.1 of Chitinophaga pinensis. GTDB lineage: Bacteria > Bacteroidota > Bacteroidia > Bacteroidales > Prolixibacteraceae > Aquipluma. The sequence continues at coordinate 3,746 of CAMDGL010000024.1, forward strand.
TGCTGAAATCTTCGGGAGTATCATACGGAAGAAGTCTTGAAGATATTTCTATCGTTCTGTAATTGCTTGATTGATATTCTGTAAATATTACATTCCCAGTACTTGCAACATTTTCAGCATCAATTAATTGAAAATTGGAAGAGTTTTCGTATCCGGTAGATTTTGGAACAACAAAAATAACATGAACATCATTATAGGCTGAAAGGCCTTTGACAATTCCCTCACAGGCAGTCCCTAAACCACCTGAAATATTGGGAGGAAATTCCCAACCAAGCATCAGTACATTCATGTTGATGTAAATTATGGCGATGAATCACATAATTCATTTTCTATGATAGTAAGTTGAATGTAACAAATATCATAAAAACGTGAATAAATAATTGTTTTAACGATGCCCAAAATCAGATACGGTGCTTTCCGTTATGCATCAGTTAATTGCCAATCAACAACGAACAGGCATTCCTTATTAAATTTATTTTTTTCTGAAGACTTTGTAATAAATGGATCATAATCTTCTCTAATCCCCCTAAAACCATCATTTTTTCCAATTTTATTTGGTGAGATTGAAGATGGATTATACACACTTTCTTCATTAAAAAACCATAAATTCTCTCTTGAAATCCTATCTTTCGATTGTTTCCTGATACTTAATATCCTTTCCCGTTGTCTCATGATAAAGATTTTTTCTCAAACTTTTGTACTTGAAAAACATGATAAATGTTTCCTCCTAAATGTTAAAAATTCAAAACGTATTTATTTATATTGCTTTTAATTAATATGTTGTAAATTTCTTGTATTTCCAGATTCAGACATGCAGATACTTTTTTGTTTTATGTTCGTTTTTATATTTTTTAAGTAAGAAATAATTCTTCAATGTTCAAACTATGATTGATTTTTGGTTTTATCTATAACCGGATCATTATTATTGATATTGTGCATGTTGCACGTTCATTCATGTTTTTTAACTTTGAGGAACAAAATTTAAAAATAAAAAACATGTTTAAAGCAATGAATCTCGACGATAATAAGAGTAATAAACCAGACCAAGTTGGTGACATTGAGAAAGTAAAATGTCTGATAATTGGTTCAGGTCCAGCCGGATATACAGCCGCCATTTATGCTGCCAGAGCCAATCTTTCACCTGTTATGTATGAAGGCCTTCAGCCTGGAGGACAATTGACTACCACCACAGAAGTAGAAAATTTTCCCGGATATCCGCAGGGAATAACTGGACCTGAAATGATGGAAGATTTGAAAACTCAGGCGCAACGTTTTGGATCCGACATTCGTTGGGGGCTGGCTACCAAAGTTGATTTTTCAGGTTCTGTTCACAAAGTATGGATTGATGAAAAAAAGTTAATTGAAGCTGAAACTGTGATTATTGCAACCGGAGCAACAGCAAAATATCTTGGCATCGAAGACGAAAAGAATTACGCCGGAAGCGGTGTGTCAGCATGTGCAACCTGCGACGGTTTCTTTTATCGTGGAAAAGATGTTGCAGTAGTGGGTGGTGGCGATACCGCTGCCGAAGAAGCGATTTATCTGGCTGGTATTGTAAATAAGGTTTATCTGATCGTACGCAGAAATGAGTTGCGTGCATCAAAAGTAATGCAGGATCGCGTTTTAAAGACTAAAAATATTGAGGTGTTGTGGGAACATCAGACCAAAGGTTTGACGGGCGATGGGGTAGTGGAAGGTGCCATTCTTTGGAAAAAGAAGGGAACTACTGAACAGGAAGAAGTTACGATTAAAATTGACGGATTTTTCCTTGCTATCGGCCATAAACCCAACTCCGATTTTGTAAAAGATTTTCTCGATACCGATGAAGTTGGATACATTAAAACCATTCCCGGAAGTTCGAAAACCAAAGTACCTGGTGTTTTTGCCTGCGGCGATGTACAGGATTCGATTTATCGTCAGGCGGTAACCGCAGCCGGTTCTGGTTGTATGGCAGCCATAGATGCTGAAAGATATTTATCTGAAAAACATTCATAACAGAGGGAATTGAGAAGCATTTCAATCATGTAATTTAGCCATAAATATGAAACGAATAATTCAAACCTCAAAAGCTCCGGCGGCTATCGGGCCATACAGTCAGGCTGTTGAAGCAGGCGGAACACTTTATGTATCAGGACAAATTCCACTTGTTCCTGAAACGATGAAAATTGTTGACGGCGGAATTCAGGAGCAAACCGAACAGGTTTTAATGAATATAGGCGCAATTTTAGATGCTGCCGGTTATCATTACAGCGATGTGGTAAAATCGACTTGCCTGCTGAGCGATATGGCCAATTTCAAGGCGATGAACGAAGTTTATGCGAAGTATTATCCTGAAAATGCCCCGGCACGTGCAGCTTTTGCCGTCAAGGATCTTCCGATGGGCGTATTGATTGAAATTGAAACAATCGCTGCAAAATAACTTTCAGGAATATAAAATTATAATACCAGAAAACCCGGATTGACTAATCATTCCGGGTTTTCTGGTTAAAGTCGGGTTGTTAATATTTATAAAAGCCCTTTTTTATTCTGCATAGAACCGTACTTTTATGGAGTGAAAACTTTCAGACAAATATTGGTGCTTGGATTTTCGGTTATATATTTCTTCCTATCGACCGGAGTCATGCTGTTTCAAACGAATTGCGAATGTTTGGGGCAAACCAATGTTTCTTTGTTTGTGGCCGCAGAAATGTGCGATGAGACAATTTCCGAACACGATTGCTGCTCATCCGAATCTGAAAATAAACACGGCCAGCCTGATAAAACAGATCATTCATGCGGATGTGATTCCCCAATTATCAGTTACCTGAAATTGACCAACCATCTGGACAAGGATTCAAATTTTGAATATCCGATGTCCAGGATAATTGGTTTGCTGAATGTCGCTGTTTCCGAAACAATCGAACAATTACTTCCTGAAAAATCAGTTGTTCACCTCACTTATTACACGCCACCCAATAATAAAAAGGTTGGGCGCGACTTAATTAAATTCATACATCAAAGCAAGATAGCTCCTCTCGCTTAATCAGGTTTTAACAGTTTTTGTTTACAATCAGATTATAAATCTTTCAATTTTATTGAAATGAAGAGAGTTATTAGTTTGCTTTTAATATTCTCATCTGTATATGCTTATCCGAATCCTATTAAAGGAAAGGTTTTGGGTACTGAAAACAGTGTGAAGAGTATTTTGCCCGGTGCAAATATTTACTGGTCGGGAACCAATTCAGGAACAATTGCCAACGCATACGGCGAATATAAGATTCAATCTATTCCGGATAACAATTTGCTGGTATTTAGTTTTGTGGGGTTTAAAACCGATACCATTAAATGGAATGGCGAAGAAGTGATTGACGCTGTGCTGGATAAGAATATGGAAATTGAAGAGGTAACCGTTGTTCAGAAAAATAAGGGTGCCTACATTTCCCAAATCAATCCCATTCACACAACACATATCAATGGAGCCGAATTGCACAAAGCCGCCTGCTGCAACCTTTCTGAGAGTTTTGTGACCAATCCGTCGGTTGACGTTTCGTACAACGATGCAATCACCGGTGCCAAACAAATCAAATTATTGGGGCTCGATGGTACTTATTCTCAGTTGCAAACCGAGAATTTCCCCAACCTGCGAGGCCTTGCAACCAATTACGGACTGACTTATATTCCTGGTCCATGGCTCGAATCGATACAGGTTTCGAAAGGCGCAGCTTCGGTTGTAAATGGTTATGAGTCGATTACCGGACAAATAAATGCCAACTTTAAAAAACCGGACGCTGTAGAATTTTTCCATTTTAACCTGTTTGGTTCTGCTGAAGGAAAGTCGGAGATAAACTCGAATTTTTCGGTGAAACTTTCAGAAAAAACTTCAACGGCCCTTTTTGTGCATGGCGAGAACTTTCAAAACAGGATCGATCACAACATGGATGGTTTTCTGGATGAGCCTTTGATGAAACAAATTCATTTGTTCAATCAATGGAAATACTTTGATGGTAAGGGTTTTATGATACATTCAGGTTTTCATTACCTGAACGAAGACCGTACCGGAGGTCAAACCGATTTCAGGAAAAATATGGACAGAACAGCCCTGAATCCCTTTGGTGTAAACATTGGGAATGAACGGGCTGAAGCATACATAAAAGCCGGTTACGATTTCAACGGAATGCAGCACAGTCTGGCTTTGATTTCCAATTTCACCACCCATAAAATGAATTCGTACTATGGTTTGAATAATTACTCCGGTGATGAAATTACCTTGTATGGAAATTTGATCCATACTTTTTCAATTGACCAGCCAGGCGTGCATACCCTGAATTCGGGAATCAGTATTGTTTATAATCAGACTGATGAATTGCTTAACCAAAATATCATTAATGCGGATGAAGTGGTTCCGGGAATTTTCAGCGAATATACGTTCAAGCCCAGTCCTAAAATTACCGCGATGGGTGGAGTCCGCTCTGATTTTCACAATACTTTCGGGACATTCTTGACCCCGCGGTTTCACCTGCGCTACAGCCCAAACGAGCATATAAACATGCGTGTTTCAGCTGGGAAAGGTTACCGCGCTCCACGAATTGTGGCCGAAAATAGCTTTTTGCTGGCAAACTTCAGGCCTTTGAAGTATGCAAATGACCAGATACTTGAAGAAGCCTGGAATTACGGCATCAGTTATACTCAGGAAGTTAATCTGTTCGACCGGTCGCTGAACTTTGGAGCCGAGTATTTCAGGACAGATTTCATCAATCAATTGGTAGTTGACCGCGAAAGTTCTTCGGAGTTTATCTTACTCGCTCCTCTCGAAGGCAAATCTTATGCAAACAGTTATCAGCTGGAAATGAGGTACGAACTATTGCCCAGATTGGATATTTTGGCTGCCTGGCGCGTTAACGACGTAAAACAGACAATTGGTAATCATTTGGTGCGAAAACCTTTGTCAGGCAAATATAAAGGACTGATTACGCTGAATTATTCAGACCAATTGAAAAAATGGATGTTCGATTATACTGTACAATTTAACGGTGGAGGGAGGTTGCCTGTTGTTGCAGGTTCACCAGAAAATTCACCAACAGAGTTTCCTGCTTTTACCAATATGAACGCCCAGATAACCAAATATTTCCGTTACTGGAATATTTATGCAGGAGCCGAAAATTTACTGGATTACACGCAGGATCATCCGGTATTGGGTGCCGATCGCCCTTTTGGATCGGAATTTGATGCAACCCGAATCTGGGGCCCGGTGATGGGCCGTAAATTTTATGCAGGAATACGAATTACATTAAATCATAAATCGAAAATATTATGAAGAAAATTATCCGGTTAATTATGTCGGGATTTGTCTTGCTGTTGTTTGTTTTGACAGTTGAGGCCCAAAGCAAAGAAAGCGAACTGGCTACCGTTTACATTAAGTCGAACATGGATTGTATGGACTGTGAATTAACCCTTACAAATTATCTGAAGTTCGAAAAAGGATTGAAATCTTTGAAAGTAGATCTGGTATCAAATACAATCAAGGTAGTTTATAAATCAGGAAAAAATACACCTGAAAATATTGCCAATGGAATTAAAAAGAATGGTTATGAAGCCACTTTGATTTCCGAAAATGAATACAAAAAGCTTTTCGGGATTGCACCAAAAAAGTAAAATTTATTGTTCTTTTGTATAAATTAAAAATTGTATAAATTTCAAAAAACCACATTATGAGCATATTGGAACACTTTGACCACTCAGAGAGAAAACAAGACAAAGAACATTTTAAACATCTCATTCAAGTTGCATTGGCTGACGGTAAAATTGATGACAATGAATTCAAAATGCTGCATCGTTTAGGGAAAAATATGGGATTTACCGACCCCGAAATTGATGATTTAATGGAGTCAACGAAACAATCTGCCTATAATCCGCCTTATGAATTATCCAAACGATTTGAGCAAATTTACGGCATCGTTAAAATGGTTTTGGCTGATGATAAAATTGAAAATAATGAAATGCGTTTGGCAACAGGACTCGCTTTAAAATCAGGATTTTCGGAAAATGAAATACCTGCATTACTGGTTTTGCTGATAGATGGAATTAAAAAGGGTGAAGATGAAGAAGATCTTTTCAAAATTTATAAAAAGAGAATAATGTTGTTATAAAAGCAGGGCATTGGTGGGGTTTGAAAGCTTTTATTACATTTGTTTTTCCCAAATTATAAGAAATATGCTTTCAAAAATTAAACTTCACTGGCAAATTCTGATTGCTCTTATTCTCGCTGTCGTTTTTGGATATTATACTCCCAATCTGGTTCCTTACGTTTCCTGGTTGGGAGTTGTCTTTTTGCGCGGTTTGAACATGGTGGTGGTTCCGCTTATTTTAAGTTCCATTATCAGCGGCGTGGCAAGCATCGGGAGCGGATCAAATTTGGGCCGGCTGGGAATGAAAACACTTTCATACTATGTCGTTACCAGCCTGATTGCCATCCTGACAGGATTGTTTTTTGTTAATCTGCTTCAGCCAGGCGTAGGCGCTAATTTGGGAAACGCCGAAACCATTCAATCATTGCCAACAGCCAGCACCTCTGTGAGCGATATCCTGATCCGCACCATTCCTGACAATGTTTTTGACGCCATGGCAAAAGGACAAATCCTTCCGGTCATCTTTTTTGCCATTCTGTTCGGTGCATTCATCACACATATTCCGGGGAAAAAGCAGGAATTTCTGGTCAGTTTATTCGATTCCATTTTTGAAGTAATGATGAAAATTACCATGTTCATCATCCGATTTACACCACTCGGTGTGTTTGCAATTGTTTCGAAAGAAGTGGCTAAAAACTCCGGATCATTGGGGAACATTGCCGGAAGCCTGGGGATTTATATGTTGACAGTTTTTTTAGCCTTAATTATTCATGCGGGAATTATTTTGCCACTTTCAGTTAAAATTATCGGGAAAGCCAATCCTTACAAGCATTTCAGGAACATGGCCACACCACTGCTTACGGCCTTTTCAACTTCTTCGTCAAATGCAGCACTTCCATTATCGATGGAAGCAGTTGAGCACAAAAGCGGAGTTTCAAACAAAATCACCAGCTTTACCCTGCCTTTGGGAGCAACTATCAATATGAACGGAACCGCGCTCTACGAGTGTGTAGCGGTCATTTTTATCGCCCAGGCTTATGGAATTCAGCTTTCAATGAGTCAGCAGGCAATTGTGGTTGTCACCGCGCTTTTAGCAGCCATTGGCTCTGCAGGTATCCCAATGGCTGGATTGGTAATGATGACAATTGTTTTGACAGCCGTTAATTTGCCACTCGAGGGTGTTGGTTTAATTCTGGCAGTCGATCGTATTTTGGATATGTCGCGCACCACTGTAAATGTTTGGGGAGACACCTGCGCGGCAGTAATTGTTGCTAAATCAGAAGGAGAGACGCTGAATGTTTGATTCCCGCGATTTTGCGTTTATAAGGTAGGATAGTTTAAATTTCAGATTTATCAATACCAGCCTGTTTCAGGATTGCAAAAAAGTACCTTTTGCGAGGTCTTTATTGCCATGTATTGGAACTATAACAGTTTTTCCGGTTTTTGGGTTGTAATACAATTGGTGGCTGCCGTTTGCACGTTTAAAGTAATAACCTCTCTGCTCCAGTATGGCAATCAGGTTTTTAGCCGAATAGTTCATGCAGTCTGAAGGGTTAAGGAGTATTCCAAAGTGCCCGTATCATCAGGAATATCTTCACCACGATCTTGAAGTTCTTCAATATAAAGTTCTATTGCTTCTTTTGCCATTTGAATAGATTCTTCAACAGTATCCCCATAAGTAACACATCCAGGCAATGCCGGAACCGAAACTGTATAAGAACCTTCAGGTTCCTTGTGCAGTAATATTTTGTATGTGAGTTGCATGAGGTTGTTTTTTATTGAGCTGATTTTATTTGGCAAGATTATTCTATCAATACAAAGATAAAAATTCTAAGTTGGATCGATTCAACTTATAAATTTCAAAGTTGATTAATCCTGTTCAACAAATAATGATCGGCCAAAACGATGGCAGCCATTGATTCAACAATTGGAACCGCTCTTGGAAGTACGCACGGATCGTGACGGCCTTTTGGATTTATTATCACCTCATTTTCAGCACGGTCAATCGTATTTTGTTCTTTCAGCAATGTTGCGATGGGCTTAAATGCGACATTAAAGTAAATGTCTTCGCCGTTGGAAATGCCACCTTGTATTCCTCCTGAATTGTTTGTTTTTGTCCGGACACCATTTTCAGTCTTGATAAAAACATCGTTGTGTTCCGATCCCGATAAACGCGTTCCCTCGAAGCCAGAACCGTATTCAAAACCTTTTACAGCATTGATTCCCAACATGGCAAAACCTAAATCCGCATGTAATTTATTGAAAACAGGTTCGCCCCAGCCAGCCGGAACGCCTTGTATAACTCCAGTCACAACACCGCCAACGGTATCGTGATCTGTGCCCGCTTCTTCAATTCGGACAATCATTCGTTCGGCGGTTTCCGCGTCCGGACAACGTACAATGTTCGATTCTGTCTGGCTTAAATCAAGTTCGGTGTATGGTTTATCGAGTTCAATGTTTCCAACACGTGAAACAAAAGCCTGAATGGAAACGCCTGCTTTTTTCAACAGTAATTTGGCAACAGCTCCTGCCACAACACGGGCAATGGTTTCACGAGCCGATGAGCGGCCTCCACCACGATGGTCGCGGGTTCCGTATTTCTGAATGTAGGTATAATCAGCATGCGACGGACGAAAAACATCTTTCAGGTCGTTGTAATCGGCTGAATGCTGATCTTTGTTCCGGACAATAAAACCGATGGGAGTTCCTTGCGTTTTTCCTTCAAAAATTCCGGATAAAAATTCAACCTGATCGTTTTCGTCACGCTGAGTGGTAATTTTTGATTGTCCGGGTTTGCGGCGATCCAATTCGTTCTGGATAAAATCCAAATCGATTTCCAATCCTGCCGGGCAACCGTCAATGACTCCACCGATGGCTCTACCGTGCGACTCGCCAAAAGATGTTAACCTGAAAATTTGTCCAAAACTGTTCATACCGTCAAAAATGAGATTCGTAAAAACTAAAAATGTTGTTTCAAAACATTAAGTTCTGAAACAACATTTAAAAATTATCTGATTGCACTGATTAGCAACCGCATCCGCAACCGCCTTTGCTTTCGGTTCCGCAACCGCCATCGGCACATTCTTCGTCGCCGCAACCACCATCACCACATCCGCCGCTTCCGCAACCACAACTTCCACCACCTAATGTAGCAGCAATTTCTTCATCTGTTGCTTCTCTCACTTCAAGAATTTCACCTTTAAAGAATAAATTCTCTCCGGCCAATGGATGATTAAAGTCCATTTTTACAATGTCATCAGTGATTTCCATTACCAGACCATTCAGGCGTTGTCCGCTGGTACTCATCATGGGAACTGTACTTCCAATTGCAACTACTTCATTGTCAAATTCTCCGTCAATAATGAAAAGGTGTTTAGGAAGATCAACAATGGCATTTTCGTCCAGTTCTCCGTAAGCATCAACATCTGCCAAACTGATTTCGAAAGGGTTACCCGCTTCGTAACCTTCCAGCAATGATTCAAATTTAGGGAGCATTAAACCTGCACCAAAGACAAAACTCAATGGTTTCTCGCTGGTAGCCTGCTCAATCAAATCGCCTTCAAAATCATCGTAATGAAGATCATATGTCAGTGAAACCATTTTGTTTTTACCTATTTTCATAGCTTTCTGTTTTTGTTTTAAATTTTAAATAATGGTACAAAGAAATAAAATTCGCTGATAATATAAAAAGTATCAGCTTATTCATTTCTGATTGTTAAGGATAACATCAGAAACTGGCTTTGGTTTATTAATGATTCCTAATTATTGAAAGGTTTTTTACTATTTCTTCAGCAGCTTCGTAGTAAACCGATTTTTTCCTTCTGTTATTTCCAGAAAATAAACACCTGATTTCAAATTATCAAGTCTGTTAATCATCTGGTTGTTTGAAACATTAACATATTCATTTACAATTCTTCCTGAAACATCAGAAATAATAACCTTTGTATTTGATTTTATTCCTGAAATCGTTATCCGGTCGCTGAACGGATTTGGATAAACCGAAGCCTGCATTTGCTGAATATTTGGAGACGAAGTCAATATCTCGTGGTTCAGGTTATCGATACAGAAATATCCCGGAGTATTCATTCCCCAATTGCCGTTATCGGATGAACGCAACGAAAATTCAAGTTTTGAAATTCGTCCAAGCTTCGAAAGGTTCACCCATTTCCAGGTATCCAGAATGTAATCGTTGGTATTGATACTGTAAAGGAAATCAGCCAGAAAGAATTCTACTTTTCCTGAAGATTGGTTCTCTGAATTGAAACCTTCAATGGTTAGAATCAGGTAATCTTCATCGTTTCCGGTTTCCCCGCCAAATTTTTTCGAGAAAACATCCCCGTTTTTCATCGACAGATAGGCGTAGGTGCTATTCGTAACATACAATCCTGAAACGATGGTATCTTTAAATAAAATGGTTGAAACAGGAGTCGGGTAAGCTACAGCATAGGTTGGGGTTCCGGCTACACCTTGACTGGTAATAGCACTGTATTGATTTGCCCAGCCCGGAGTTTTTGTATCGGTTTGGTTTGATGCTGCGAAACCCGACCAGCTTCCCCAATCAGCATTGTAATCATTTAAAAACCTGAAGTTCCCGCTGGTAAAACTACCTTTCAGGTCGCTTCCGTTGTAAAAATCCTGAGTTCCTAAATTCAGATTTTCGAAACCCGCAGAAGTTACAGGTTGATAATCATACGGTTTTTCGCCATTTAAATCGTCCATGCAGAAATACCCGGGAGTATTCATAAATCCGTAACTGTTATCGCTCGAACTCAGGCTAAACCGTAGTTTATTGGCTTCTTTCAGCTCGCTTAAATCAACCCATGACCATTTGTTCAGGATATAGTCTTTGGAATTATCCGCAAAACGAAAATCGGCCAGATAGAAATAAATCGTATCAACCGGTTTTCCGGCATCGTTCAATGCTTCAATCATCAGTTTAAAAAAGTCAGGATCGCTACCGTTTTCGCCACCCAATTTCTTTGAAAACTGGTCGCCGTTTTTCATCGACAAATAAGCATAAGTTGAATTTGTTATATAAAATCCGCTGACTTTGGTAGCCGCACTAAACGATGCTTCAGCCGATGGGGAAGGGTAGCAGACTGCGTAATTTGTGCTTCCTGCATAGCCGCGTCCGGTAATTGCGCTGTACTGATTCCCGTAACCTTCAGTAACAATATCGGTTATGTTCGAGTACGCGAAACCGCTCCAGTATTGCCAATCGTTGTTGTACGAGTTGTGGAAAGCGATTCCACCACTTTTAAAACTTCCGGATAGATCGGAGCCGTTCCAGAATTTTTTCGGAGCCAGGTTCAGATCGTCGAATTTGGCAACAGATTGTGCCACTAAATTAGATGCAAAAAAGGTGGCAACTATTGCCAGGTAGATGTGTTTCATTATGTAATAATTTTGAATGGTTTCAAAATAATTACAATACGCAAAACTGCTGAAATAACCCAATGAATATCGTTTTGGTTACTCCAAGCTTTTTCTCCCGAAAGCTTTGAATATTGTATCACGAAATGGCAGGTCTTCTGGCTTACTCTATTTTTGCGGCCTTCCCATCTTAAATTTGTTCAGACAGTGGCGTGAGTTGCAAAAATTCAACAGAGTTTACAGCTGCGGGTACAGCTCCGGAATTTAACCGGATTCCCTCTTGATACTCGTTTAAAAGCATCACCAATTCGGCGGCTAAGATAAGGCAAAATCAAATTGCCGAACAAATTTTCAGGTAAAATTATCCTGAAAATAAAGGGCAAAGAATTAATCGATGTAAATGAAAAAGTTAAAGGGCAACCAGCCGGGCAGTTTTAAATGTATAGAATTTCTGAACAAAATAACTGTAAATTACCACTATAACGGTAGTAATAATTTTGGAAAGCGTTGGCCACAAACCTCCGAACTCGACCAGAAATTTGAGGAAAACATAGTTCAGGAAAATTGAGCCTGAAACCGATATCATGTAACGGATCAATTGTATGCGTCCACGAATTTCGGAGCTGGTGAAAGTGATATAGCGTGCAAGTAGAAAACCGGTGAAAAAAGTGATCGGAAATACAATCAAAAATGCTGCGATATGCGGACTGATTGAAACAATATGCAAATCAATGACTTGCTTGTCGAGAATGAAATTATAAAAAATAAAGTATAGCGAAATATCGAGCACTGTATTGAAACCTCCGGTTGCCGCGTACCGGAATGTTTCCAAAGGAACATACTTTTGAAAAGGGGCATAGAAATAATCAACGGTCTGTATGATTATAGTTCTCAGATAATTTGCCACATTCGCCATAAATTCGGATTAATATACGATAAAATCAATGGTTCATCAGGCAAGAAAAATGAATGCCGGTTGATTAAAAGAGATTATCGTTTTTTTTACAAATTAAGGATAAAAGATTGAAAAAATGAGGGCATAATCAAAAATGCAGGTTCACTTCGGTGAAATTTCAGGAAATATTTTCAATGTCTCGCTCTTCATTTTCTGTAAATGCGTGTTAAATCATTCTCAAAAAGGGTATATGGATCATTGTAAAATCTCATAAAATCGGGAACACTCACCTGTCCGGGGAAAGGTGCATAATAATGGGTCGGGCTTCGGGTATCGTTTCGCCAAACCAAAACGTACGAAAGCTGCATCCGGTCTGTTTTCATTACTTTCAGCAGTGTTTCCGTCCACCATGTTTCATTTGGAATCGACTCCAGTCCGGTTTCTGTAAAAGCAGCCAGTTTACCTTTTTTGATAGCATAATCCGACACGATTTTCAATTTTCGAGAGGCAGTTGCAAGGTCATAACGGTCGCGACCCATGTCGCCATAGTTGTCCATTCCAACCATATCAACCCATTCGTCGCCGGGATACCTTTCCAAAAACTCCACCTCAGAATTAAAGCGGTTATCGGGCGAAAAAGCATACATAAAATTATGAACCTCAAGACTATCGCGTAGATATGAAACCGTAAATTTCCAGAGTGAAATAAACTCATCGCGCGTACAATGTGGTTTTCCCCACCAGAACCAGCCACCGTCGAATTCGTGGAAAGGCCTGAAAATAACCGGAACAAGATTGCCATCATTGCCTTTCAGACTTTTGGCCCAATCGCCAACGTCGTTCAGAATTAATTTGTATTTACCGTGGGCTTCGCCACCCGGAATGATGTATTTCACAGCAGGAAGCGAAACTGAATCTTTCCAGTAGAAACCTCCTCCTGAAACCGGATTCATGAAATGCCAGGCAACGGTAGTCACGCCGCCACGGTTGTATGTGTCAACTACATTTTTGCGAAGACTGGCTTTGGTTTGTTCGATTGCCTGTGAATTTCTGCCTGAAATTCCGCTGAGATCAACACCGATGACTGCGGGATGAGATCCGCAAACCGATTTTACATCCGACCGGTTTTCTTCGTTCATCCAGCCGTGGCCGTATTCGGTGGCATGTTGATGCCCAAAAAGCGTATGATTTTTCGAAAGTTTTTTCATGTTTCGGAACAGCACGCCAGTTTCTTTTGTTGCTTTGGAATCAATGGGATTGGCTTTTTGTGCACTGACAGAAAAAAAGCATAAAAACACAGGGAGCAGTAAAATGAGTAATCGGTTCATGGTTGTTTCAGTTTAGATCTCATAAAAGTAGATTTTTTTCACTAAATTTTGAACATTCATTTTAGCATTGAAAGTATGTGTGGACGTTTCGTGCAAATTATAGATATTGACCTGTTTGTGAAACGGTTCGGAGTAAACCGTCCGGTTGATCGAATAACTGAGTCGAACCTGACTTTACACCTCATTCTAAATCACTATAATCCATTAAATGTATCAGTTGCAAAAAACAAATTAATTCCTTAAATTTCATTCAATTGCAAAAACCATTGAGCTTAAGTTTATCCCCTGATGGGGTGGTTTGTGGGTTGGTCTTTTAATTACCGGAAAATCAAAAATAAAGTTTATTTCACCAAATCAAACTGGTAGAAGAGATTAACCTTTTTTCATGACTTGAAATTGATTTTGTTATGAAAGCCTCAACTAATTTTTCGAATCAAAAACAAAGACTTTGGATTATTCTGCCTTCAATTGTTATGCTTGGATTTCTTTCCGGTTGTTTCCAGTATTTCTATAAAGTCAAACGCTCTGAAACACTGACTTCAGAATCCATACAAAACATGCAGGAAAGCGGAAAATATTTCATTCTGCACGATGGTGTAAATGTCTGGCAAATGGATGATTTAAAAATCGGGAACAATATTCTGTCAGGACAAATTAACAGATTACCTGAAATCAGGAGAACTTCACCACTTTCACAATCAAAACGTTACAAAAGAAGTTCCCAACTGTATATCCTGAATGAAGTTCACATCTATGCAAATCAGCGGGTTCGGTTTGGCACTATGGCTCAGATTCCATTGAGTTCGCTTGAGAAAGTCGAGATTTATAGTCCCGACAAAGGCTTGACATTTGCTTCATGGACAGCTGGGGTAATTGGTATGGCCGGAACTGCAGTACTGTTAGGTTCAATCATTTTCCCCGCTGGCAGTTCAGCTCCTTCGCCCCCACCCCCTTCTTCTTCAGGCTCATCATCGTGTCCATTTATTTATACTTATTTTGGCGATCAACTTAATTTTGCCGGAGAAATCTACAGCGGTGCGATTTTCCCTCCGCTGGAAAGAGATGATTATCTGCGTCTTTCAGAAATTAAACTTGATGAAAACAGTTACCGTGTTCTGATGTCCAATCAGGCACGGGAAATTCAGCATACAAACCTAACTGAACTCTATATCATTGACCATCCGAAAAACACCGTTTGTTTTATCGACAAATATGGAAAACCATATACTTGTTCGCAGATTCAACCACCAACATTGGCGATCGATTTTAAAGGCAATTCGCTGAGTGAATTACTCAGTAGCGCTGACGATATTAGTTACCAGTCAGCGCCTTCATCTAAAGATGATGATGAGATGGATGAAGTAATTCTCACATTTAAGGTGCCTCAAAAAAGTACGAAAGGCAAATTGATTCTCAGGGCGCGGAATTCATTGCTTCTCGATTATACCTATTCAAAGTACCTTGAAATGTTTGGCGATAAACTTTTGGGATGGCAGAACAAGGTGAGCAAAAGATCATCAGGAAACCTTCAGAAATGGAGCATCAAGCAGGGAATTCCGTTGGCTGTTTATCTTGAAAAGAAAGGCGTCTGGGAATTTCAGGATCAATTTGAAACGCCTGGACCAATGGCCTTCAAAAATGATATTCTAAAAATAGATCTCACCGGAATTGACGATCCTGAAATAAAGATAAAACTGAAATCCGGGAAATTATTCTGGGAAATTGACCGGGTCGGAATGGATTTTTCAGCAGATAATAAAATTGATATAAAGGTAGTTAAGCCATTTATGGCAACCGATCAGAATTCACTCGATGTTTTGCCACTTGTGCTCAATGATGACAACAACTATTTTGTTCAGCCCGAGATTGGCGATGAAGCTGAATTGTTATTTCATGTTCCCGAACTAAACAATAGTGACTCACGAACCGTTTTCCTGCACAGTAAAGGGCATTACCAAATTTTGGGGAATCAGAATCTGACACAAACAAACAATCGTTTAAGAATATTACGAAAACCTGCAAGTTTTACCCGGTTTGCGCAGGATAATTATTACAATTTACTGGAAAATGCAATGAACTAAATCTATCATGATTTTGGCATTAAAACGATATCTGGTGCTGTTTCGTGGAATGTTAACGACATTCCTCGTCGCGCTGAGATGCTATAAAAGCATTTTTAAGGCAATCACAGCAATCAGGCGACATGCTGATTTCAGGAAAAAAGTACACGGACATCAACGATACCCAAAGTACTACCATGCCAACGGAAAGTATTTTATGAGCATGAACATTCCCGG
>CAMDGL010000025.1 GCA_945897845.1 Chitinophaga pinensis
ATTTTCAATTCCCTGGTTTTACTGAAATTGTGCACGAAATCGAGATTCGCGGTATGAAATTCGCCCAGACGGTCGTCGGTATTCGGATTGTAGATCCAAGTTTCCCTGCGATTGACGCCCGGAATACTCACTTTGTTTTTGTCGGCATAAAAATTATTGTAGATGTAAAATGCCGAACGGCCTTCAGTTCGGTTGCCGTAGAAATAAGCACCTGAAAAAGTTGATTTGGCCGATAGCTTATAGTCGAACCCGGCATTGGCCGACATCGATTCGTACCATTCGGGGCGTTCACCAGCCGCAACCATGTGGCGGTAAACGTTATTTTCAACAAGTATCCGGGCATCGCCGGTACGATCGCCATTCACATTCCGGCGGTTGTAATTTAATCCACCGAAAAGGCTGATTTTATCCTTGAAATACATCAGGTTAATTCCTCCGCCATAACGGTTGTCGTTATTTTCAAAACCGCTGTACTTGTCGGTCAAATTTCCCCACGGCGCTCCGCCAATTAATCCGTTCGTTGAAACAGAAAGGCCTTCAGCGCCGGTTCGTTTGGTGGTAATGTTGATGATTCCGCCTTTTCCCTGTGCATCGTATTTGGCGGTTGGAATCGAAATAATTTCCACATTCTCTATTTGCGAACCTGAAATCTGCCCCAATAAGATGGATGGATCTATTAGGGTAGGTTTTCCATTCAGGTAAACCATAAAATCTGTCGTTCCGCGAACCGATACACTTCCATCCGGATCAACCGAAACCGACGGTAATTTGCTTAACAAGTCGGTTGCCGTTCCTCCTTTGGCTGTTTCAAAATCGGCTGCACGATAGGTTTGGCGATCGATTTTACTGGTCGCAGTTTTCAAATTGGCCTGCACCTGAACTTCTTCCAAATCAATGGTAGTAGGATTTAAGCTGACGTTCCCGATATTTATTTTAGGGTTTTGTCTGCTCAAAACAATATTGCTGATGGTGTCGGTTTTATAGCCCATAAACGAAACCAGCAGTTTGTAATTGCCTGGTTTTAAATTATCGATCGTGAACGAACCATCGCCGTTCGATATACTTCCATTCTGAAAAGGTTCATTCTCCGAAATAACTGTAACAGCTGCAAAAGGAATTTTATCGTTGGTGGTATGATCGGATACTGTTCCCTGAATACTGCCATTTTGAGCCAAAAGAAAATTTAAACCGGAGAGGAAAATTAATGTCGTAAGAATTGCTCGCTTCATGCTTGAATGTTAGAATATTTAAATTACTCCTTCTAATATCAGGATAAACTAATTAAA
Organism: Chitinophaga pinensis; assembly: GCA_945897845.1. Taxonomy (GTDB): domain Bacteria; phylum Bacteroidota; class Bacteroidia; order Bacteroidales; family Prolixibacteraceae; genus Aquipluma. Next base: position 1,287 of record CAMDGL010000025.1, read on the forward strand.
CCGGTACAACAGAAAAATCAGGAATATGTTTTTTGTGGGGGCAACGAAACGGTGAACCCTGGTTGATTTTTGAAATCCCAAGAGAAGTTTGACTTACTTAGACCACTTTTGCTGGCAAAGGGATTTTCTATGATACCCGACTGATAAGGTTAATAGAAAAACCAGAATCTTTAACCATTGGGTTTCCGGTTTTTCTATTTTTGTTCCTATCATATAAATGACATCCAGCAGTATTCTTAACTTGCTATTTAATAACAGTTGGCGAATCAAAAGTAAATATATCAGATGGTGTGCGTGCATTTGCCATCAGTTCCAACAGCTCTTTAACAACTTCAGGATGTTGAGCTGCAACATTGTTGGTTTCTCCGATGTCGGTGCTTAAATCATATAATTCTGTTGTAGTTTTATCAGCTTTGAGTACATTGTAACGAACCAATTTCCAGTTGTTTTTCCGGATTGCCTGGCGGCCTCCCAGTTCATGGAACTCCCAATATAAATATTCGTGGTTTGTTTGTTCCTTACTTCCCAATAAAGTTGGAAGAAAGGAAATGCCATCTATATTTTCGGGTAATTTCACTCCGGCCAATTCCGTAATAGTTGGCATTACATCCCAAAAGGCCGAAACATGATTGCTAGTAGAACCAGCTTTAATTGAACCGGGCCAAACGGCCATCATCGGCACGTGGATTCCGCCTTCGTACAGATCGCGTTTATAGCCCCTGAAAATTCCGTTGCTGTCGAAATAATCGGGGTCGGCACCACCTTCCTGATGCGGGCCGTTGTCGGATGTAAAAATAATCAGTGTGTTTTCGTAAATACCCAATTCCTTTAATTTGGCAACTATTTCACCCACCTGCATGTCCAAATAATCAACCATGGCGGCAAAAGCTGCGTGTGATTCGGGTTGTGAGCCATAGCCCCCGACTTTATAATCCGGGCCGTCGTCAATACCGCTATATACTTTTTCAGGAAGATATTTTCCCCTGTATTTAGCCATGTATTCTTCGGGGGCAAACAATTCGGCATGAGGAATAATGGAAGGATAATACATAAAAAAGGGCTTGCTTCTGTTGTCTTCCAGAAATTTCAGCGCTTGTTTATGAATGACTTCAGGACCATATTCTTCTGTTTTTTTGCCTTCGTTTCCGGCTAAAAATATTTTTTCCTGATTGTGCCACAGATAATAGGGATAATAATTATGCCCCATGCGCTGGCAATTGTAGCCATAAAATTCGTCGAATCCCTGGTTGTTTGGGTCGCCTTCGGACCCAGGAAAACCCAATCCCCATTTTCCGAAAGCTCCGGTAGCATAACCGGCTTCTTTTAACAATTCGGCCATTGTAATTGCACCGGCTTCGAGCGGATGTTGCCCCTCTGGTTGAATTTCCTTGTTGCCCCTGATAAACGTGTGACCGGTGTGCAGGCCTGTCATTAGCGATGAACGCGAAGGCGCGCAAACCGTGCAGCCGGAATAATGCTGCGTAAAAATCATTCCTTCGCGTGCCAGCTGATCGATATTGGGAGTCTGAAAATGTTTCTGACCGAGAATACTCAAATCGCCATAGCCAAGGTCGTCGGCCATGATATAAACGATGTTGGGAGAAGGTGTTACGCTAACCGGCGCCTTCGTGTTACAAGAAAGAAGAATGGGAAGCAGTCCCCAATTTAAAAGCAGAATTTTGTTTACAACAGGTTTTTTCATTTTTAAGTATAAGTTGGTTAAATGCTTGAAAATAAAATATAATCAAACATTACGGTTTAATAAGATTTGAGCGTTCAATATCATTTATTTTGTTGATATTGAACGCTCAAATAAAAAAGTACTTCTACTTCCAATTATCCTTTTGGCTCATTGATGTATTAATATCCAATTCGTCCTGAGGAACAGGCCAGGGAATATTGGTTGCTTTAAATTTCAGGTTGATAACAAAATAATGACCGTTAGGACCAACCGGAAACCTTTTATAATTTGCCGGATCTTTGGTGAGGAATATTCCGTACTGTGGTTTGTTGTCGAGCGCTTCCGCAGCTTCACCCCAACGGATTAAATCCCAGTAACGAAGACCTTCATAGGCCAGTTCAACTCTCCGTTCACGCTTAAGTACCAGCATCAGTTTTTTCGGATCGGTTTCGGAAACGGCTGGCATTTGTACCGAAGCCCGCCCCCTGACTGCATTGATGGTTAAATTCAGCAGGGATTGATCAATGGTACTACCTGAATTTATTTTGCATTCAAGGTAGCTAAGTAAGACTTCGGCATAACGAATGATCGGGTTATCGACCCCCGAACTGTTAACATCGCCGGTATAAGTATTATCGACATATTTTTGCAAACAATATCCGGTCATTCCGGAATCGTAGGTGAAAACGTCGCCAATCACTTTTGTGGAATCGGGGTGTCCTTGATACATACGCCCTTTAATGGTTGAAATTCCTGGATAAAAAATCGTGTAAAGCAAGCGAGGATCCCTGTAATTTACACCTTTCTTGACCACTGGAAAAAGAGGATCGTAAAGACTGCTTTCGCTGGTGGGTTTTCCATCTTTACATAAGTAGGAATCAACCAGGCTTTGAAAAGGATTAATGTGGTGCCAACCACCGTCAACACTTGGGCGATAGAATAATTGGCTGCTGTTGGCAATTTCGCCGGCCAAATATTTTCTCGAGAAAATAATTTCACTGCTGGCTTCATTTTTTCCGTTAAAAAGTTCTGCATAAAGCGGATCGATTTTGTGAACACCCATATCGATAATTGCTTTATATGCTGTAGCAGCATCAGCCCACTTTTTATCAGCCATCAATAACCGGCCTTTAATTGCCAGAGCAGCAGCTTTCACTATTCTGCCATGTTCGTTTACTGTCCTGGTAGCAGGTAAATCATTCTCGATTGCACCCAGTTCGCTTAACACAAAAGTCACTATTTCTTCTTTGGTCGCGCTGTTAATGGTAATGGATTCTTCCATTGTCAATATTTTGGTAACCAAAGGAACCCCACCCCAGTATAGTGACATGTTGAAATAAGTAAAAGCTCTTAAAAATCTGACTTCAGCAATCATCTGCACTTTTTTGGCGTCAGTTAAATTTTTCACACGATTAATGTTTTCAAGAAAATAATTACATCCGGCAATCTCACGGTACGAATTATTCCAATAGCTTTTAATTTCCAGCGTGGCAGGATTTAAAGTGCCATAAGAAAGAAAAGATTGGTTTGCTTTTCTATCAATACCATTATCTGTATTGCAATCAAATTTACTTACGTGGTCTATGTTGCTCCAGCTAGTAGCTTTGTTATAAACTCCCGCCAATGCTAAAAGTGCATCTTCTGGTGTATTCCAAAATTTTGTGCTCGAAAGCTGATCCAATGGCTGTTTTTCAAGAATGACGTCTTCGCATGACGTAAAAGACAAACATGAAACAAATAGGGTAATGATTATTGTTTTAATAGTTACTTTCATAATGATTCGATTTTAAAAATTAACATTTAACCCTAAAATATATGTTCTTGACATCGGATAGTGAACACCCTCGCCGGTTTGAACATTCAGCTCAGGATCCCAGCCATCAAAGAAATTATCAAAAGAAAGGAGGTTTCTTCCTGAAAGGTATAACCTTATTTTCTGTACTTTCAATGCACGGGAAACCGGAGCTGGCATATTGTATCCAATTTGCGCGGAACGAATTTTCAGATAAGAAGCATCCCAGGCCCAAAATGTTGAGAGATAGGTATATGGTTCGGTGTTTCCCCCCGCGTGTAAAAAGAATCGCGGATAAAGGGCATCAGGATTTGGATTTTCCGCTGTCCATCTGTTATTCCACATCCATTCCTGAACATTGGATCTGTTGGCAAATGCTCTGCCTGCCATATCATTCAGGTATCTTCTCATACCTCCTGCACCGTCAATCGTCACTGAAATGTCGAACGATTTATAGCTGGCACTGAACCTGGCTCCATAAGTATAAGTTGGTGATGTTTGCCCAATAACTTTTCTGTCATATTCCGGATCAACTTTCCCGTCGGGGATTCCATCCGGTCCACTGATGTCTTTATATTTAATATCTCCCGGAACCGGACTATACGGTTGGGTTGCATAATTCTGAATATCTTTGGGATCGACAAATAAACCGTCGGCGGTATATCCATAAATGGCATTTAAAGGTCCGCCGATAAAAAGTCCTTTTGAAATGTCTTTTTCAACATCACTCAGTGCTAACACTTCTGTGTTGACAGTCGAGAAATTCGGAGCTATTTCAAAATGAAAATTTCCCAGTTTTTCCTTGTAGCTCAAATTCAAATCCACCCCCGAGTTTTTAACTTTCCCTGCATTCGACGGAGAAGCATTCAATCCAAGAGTCCCGGCGGTTGTAATGTCGTAAAGAATATTTCGAGTTGTTTTGTCATAATAATCGAATGAGAAGTTTAGTTTTCCTTCAAGAACAGATAAGTCAAGACCCAAATCTGCCATAGCAGTAGTTTCCCATGTGATGTTTTGGTTTGCAACAGTGTTCATGACAACACCCGGAGTTACAGTGTTTCCCCAAATAGCATTGCTTCCTGAGCTTAGTATGGCCTGATAGGGATAATTTCCAATTTGCTGATTTCCCAATTCGCCCCATGAACCTCGAAATTTCATATTGTAAATCCATGGAAGGTTTTCTTTCAAAAACTTTTCTTCAGAAATTCTCCAACCCATAGAGAAGGAAGGAAATATTCCGAATTTTTTTCCTTTGTTGAACCGAGAAGAACCGTCGTTCCTGACGTTTGCTTCAAAAAGATATTTACCAAGATATCCATACTGCAACCGGGCAAAATAGGAAACAAGTCCCCATTCCGAAGAGCCGCCTGTATTTTTCTGGTTCGCAGAGCTGCCAACATTCAGTTCAAATAGATCCTTTGTTGGAAACTGATCCCTGTTGGCGGTTAAATACTCATATTTGCTTTCAATCTGCGAATAACCGGCCAGGGCACTGATGTCGTGGTTCCCAAATTTTTGGTCATATTTAATTAATCCTTCGAGAGTCAACTCTCTTCTTGTATTCCAGTTTAGGCCTAATTTTGCCGGTCCGGCATAGGTTGTTGCATCAATTTGTTCGTCTGACTGCCATAGTTTGTAATTGGTATGATCAAAAACATAGCCCGCCCTGCCAATAATTTTCAAAGGTTCAATGATTTTATATTCTAAATCAGCATTGCCAAGGAAATAGTAATTGCGGTTTAGCTCAAATGATGTTGCATCTATATCGGCCCAGGGAGCACCTTTATCTACACGTCCATAATATCCCTGTGAAGTGCGACCTGCAATCGAAGCAGGCATCCTTGTTAATCGGGTTACAACACGCATGGTTGTACCATCACCGGTTGCTGCTCCAGGACCTTTTTCATCATCAGTAGAACCGGAGAAATTGGCTATCAATTTGAGTTTTTTAGTTATTTCGCTATCAACATTTAATCTGACGCTATATTTATTATAGTAATTCAGCAGATTGTCCGAATAATTATCATAGAGGTTATTCTGCAGAAGCCCATCGTTACGAAGATATCCGAAAGAAAAGCGGTAACTGGTTGAAGCTCCACCCCCCATTAAAGAAATGTCGTGTTTTGTCTGAAAGGCAATATTATCAAAAGCCATTTCATAGTGTTTGTCGTTCGGATATTTATCATGGTCTTCTCCTGAAATGAATTTCTGAATATCATCTTCTGAATAAACAGCTCCCTGACCGGCATTGGTTAGGGCTTCATTGTATGCTCGCGCATAATTCCATGAATCGACAAATTTGGGCATGTCAGCCAATTCGCTAAATCCAAATGTCCCATTGTAAGCAACTTCTGTTTTACCAGTCTGGCCCCTTTTGGTTTGGATTAGAATTACTCCATTGGCAGCTCTGGAGCCATAAATGGCAGCAGAAGCAGCATCTTTCAGAATGGATATACTCTTGATATCGTTTGGATTTACAGCATCCAAAGAACCGGGTATTCCGTCAACCAGGACAAGAGGGCTGTTTCCGGCGCTGCTGAAGGTTCCGCTTCCCCTGATGATGATATCGGTGGATGACCCTGGCCTCCCATCGGTTTGACGGATGGTAACCCCGCTGACTTCGCCCTGAAGCGCTTGACCCACCGACACAATAGGCTTATTTTCAAGCTGCTCACTATTGGCTGTTTCCATCGACCCGGTTATGTTTTCTTTTCGTTGTGTTCCATATCCAATGGCAACCACTTCATCTATTCCAATGGCATCTTCTTCCATCTTAATATTTACAGTTGTTTTGCCACCAATGGACACTTCCTGTCCTTTCATGCCGACGAAAGAAAATTGCAAGGTCGCATTTTCTGGAACATTGGACAACGAAAATTTCCCATCAGCATCAGTAATAATTCCGGTAGTGGTGCCTTTAACAACTACCGAAACCCCTGGAATGGGAGAGCCGGAGGTGTCGGTCACTCTTCCGGAAACGGTTTTTTGCTGTTGAGACGAACTAGATTGATCAATCGGAGTCAGGATAATTTTTCGATCGATGATTGAGTATGAAACATCGGTGTCTTTTAAGAGAGATCTTAATACATCTTCAATACCCTGATCTTTAGTCTTAATTGAAACTTTCCGATTGGTATCGATCAATTTCTCATTGTATAGGAAAAAGAATTCAGACTTATTTTCGATTTGGTCTAATACATCCACAAGTTTAGTATCCGTAAGATCAAAAGAAAGTTTTGTTTTCTGAGAATAAGCGTTGTTTGCGCTTGTTTGCAGAAATCCAACAAGTAAAAGAATAACAGCTATACGCATAATAAGTAAAGTTTTCTTCAGCGAATGCCATAGGTATTCACTGATTGGTTTGTTTTTTTTCATAAATTTGAATGTTTAAATTAATAAAAATGTCTGAAAGGATGTTTTTTGAAGGAAATCGTTGGCGCGGTTTCCTTTTTTATTTCCTGTTCTTTCATGAACTGTTTTTCTTCATCTCAACTCTTTTTTGTGGGTTATTTTCTTCTTTTTTGTAAAATTATTTTTTCTTTCTCATAAGTTCCATCCTGAAGTAGCATTCGCGGCAATATCTTATATTCGATTGGAGAAGTCATACTAATCAGTTTAAGTACTTCTTCAAAAGAATCGTCCACAAAGGTAGCCCGAAATGAGAACTGCAATAAGTCTTTGTCAGCAATTTCGACTTTTACGTCGTACCAGCGTTCGATCCTTCTGGCCACTTCGGCCATATCGTCTCCTCTGAAAATCAGTTTGCCATCGGTCCATCCTTTGTATTTTGAAGGGTCAACTGAATTCAATTCAAGCTTACTATCCGTAAGGACTAAACGTTCAGAAGGTTTTAAAGTAACACGCTCTGCCAGCGATTGATCAAAAAATTCTACTTCACCATTCTGCAAAACCACTTCCAAATATTTTTCTTCAGGATAAGCGCTTACATTAAAACTTGTACCCAACACTTTAATCATTGATTTTCCGGCGCTAATCTCGAATGGCTGTTTTTCATTATGGAGAACATCGAACCAAGCTTCTCCTTCAAGAGCTACATTTCTGTTTTCACTGAATGGGAGCGAATAGGTAAGTTTAGAACCACTGTTGAGCCAACCCGTCGTTCCATCAGGTAAATTGAACGAAACCCTTGAACCCATCGGTGCATAGATTACTGAACTTACCGTTTGATCGGCAACTACGCCAGAAAGACTGCTTGAATAATAGACATAAATGCTTCCTGCAACTAATACTGGCATGAGCAATACCGCAGCAATCTTCATGTAAACGCTGGTGATGCGGCGAACAATGGTTTTCCTTTTTTGTGATTCTTTTTTATGAATTAGATGATGAACCCGGTCGAGCATTGTTTTCAGATCAACATCACCAATACTTTCTTCCTGAAGCACATTTTCCCAGTCCTGTTCAAGATGGTATTTTAAACTTTGATTAGTATGGCCATGAGAAAAAAGCCCTTCTACCCAATCTGTATCAGAAGTATCAGCTATCCCATTGATGTACCTTGAAACCCGCTCTATTTCGTTTTTATTTAACATTGTCATTCATTTATCGGGAAGAATCAACAATCATTTTTTCTCTTCTGTATAGTAATACACACGAGCCAATTGAATCTCATCTAAAAATTGTATTTTTTTCGTTTTTTTTGATAAAATTTAAAAAAAATAAATACAAAAGGAATATAACAGTCTGTTGATCTGGATTTTAATTTGTTTTCGCAAACGCTACGATTAAGCAAAAAACAAGGAAAGATATAAGAGCGTTGAAAAATTTCTGTCCTTTAAATTGGTGCGGATAAATTTTAAAGATTCAGAAATGTAGTTATCAACAGTCCCTTTTGAAAGCTTGAGTTCGTCCGAGATTTCCCTGGTTGATTTACCTTCCTTCCTGCTTTTCAAAAAAACTGTTTTGTACTTTTCCGGTAAGTGGTCAACAATTTGGTCGACCTGCTCCTTTACAAAAACAAAATCGATTTGCTCTTCTGTTTCACCGGATGCTTCGGTACTTTTGTTTCCTAAATGAGTTAAAAAATCCTGCTGATACTTTCTACTCCGAAAGATGTTACAAATCTCATTGTAGGCAATGGTAAAAAGATACGATTTAAATGAAGTCTCCTTTTTGAGTTTTTTCTGGTTCTCCCACACTTTTAGAAAAACTGACTGTACAAGTTCTTCCGCCTCTTCCTTCGATTTTAAGTATTTCATCGAAAAAGCATAAAGTCTCCCGGCGTATCGTTGATACACCTGATCAAAAGCATCGACATCACCTTCACGAAGCTTCTCTATCAACTCATTATCAGCTTGAAATTTCTTCAATATTCAGGAGAATGTTATAAATAATAGTTTTCTGCCGGTTTCAATTTTCTATGGATCACTTATTTATTCAGGCAGTTAAAGCGGATTTTTAGCGAGATAAGCAGCCAACCAACTCATGGCCGGTCGCCAGGTGCCATTGGCGCGCACCAGGTAGCAATTCTTCTTCCACATACGACCTTCAACGTAACCCCAGAAAGTGATTCCAACGACGCCGGGGTGTTCCCACAAAACAGGAAAAATTCGTTGATATTGATCTAACTGCTCCTGATCATCGGATACTGTTGCCTTATTATCGCTTCCCAAATCTATTTCTGAAAGATAGATAGGTAGTCCAGTGGCAGCCAAATGGTCGAGGTTTTGTTTTAAATAAGCTACCGGCACATTAATTAATTCGCCGCGATGCCCCTGAATTCCAATTCCATCAATAAGCTTTCTATCTTTTAATAAATTGATTATTTCGAGGTATGCTAATGTACTGGAGTCATTGTTAATAATGCTATAATCGTTGAGTATGAGTTTTGCGTTTGGCATATATTTTCGTGCCAGCCTGAACGATTTTATCACCCAATCGTAACCGGTTTCACCTTTTCCGCCTAAAGCATTGATGTAATTTACAGTTTCTTTTCTTCCATCCGGCGGCCAATGATTTGGCAAAGCCTCGTTTACTACATCTACCATTTCTACATCAGGAAATCGTTGTCCTACCTGACGAATCCAGGTGGTTATGTATTTAAGTTGCTCATGGGGCTTAAGATCCGAAATCCATGCAGGTTGCTGCCGACCCCAAATTAGAGTGTGAAATTTAAATTGCATCTTATTTGCCTTGGCATAATTATACAGTTTGGTAACGGGTTCCCAATTCCATGAAGCAGAATCGGGTGTTATACCAATTTTCTCCCATTTCCCATCATTCTCGGGTGTAACTTGTCCCCAAAGGTTTGCAAAATTGTATTCTGCTTTGCCTCTCAAATTACCAATAAATTTTGTTGAACCATGCCCCAGACGAGGACCGGCATAAGTGCTGTCGTTGTTGGCTACAAAGGTTTTGTTTTGACTACTTGATTGCGAAAAACTTAGATTTGTAAACAGAAAAAAGGATACGAAAAGCAGGTATTTCATAGAGTTCAATTTTTAAATGAATTTTTCAAAAACGCATTTATTTTGTGATAACCCGCAATAGGCCAGTCATTCTAAAATGATTTTTTTTGTCAGTCGTTTGATAATCGGTATCATTAAACGGATCGAATCCGGGATATCTTAAATAGGTTGGCAAAGATGTTGATTCGACAATATGCCGTTTTCCTTCGCTTATAATAATTCCGTATTTGTTTTTATTTGGCAATGGAAGAGTTGCATCACCATTCACCATTTCAGTTCTGATTCTTTCCTGCCCCACCAGACAAAAATCACTGTTTTTTCCTGAAACGATAAAATTTGTAATGTCTTTCGATTCCGCATTATAGATCGTACGGGCAATGTTAAAATAAGCCGATAGCAATTCTGTTTTGCCGCCATTGGTTGTTTCCACAAAAACACCATTCAACTCACCCAGTTTCTGCGACAGTACACAAATATTACTCCCATTGTTCAAAAGCCTTGGCAGCGTGGTAAAGCGCTTATATACTTTACTTTCAATTCGAATTGTGTCTATCGTAATGGGTGCTTCGAGGTTGAATTGCCTTGCAATCACTTGCTGATGGTCGAACTTCATAATTACATCGTAAAATGCACCGTTATAGGCAAATTCAACATTCTCGAAAAAGACTTGTTTTCCATAACTCTCTTTACCATTGCGATATGCACGGGGAATTTGTTTGCAACGTAAATCTTCGAAAATCAGTGTTTGCGCCGAATTGTTCTGAAACAAAAGCATATCGGAATTATTCCAGTCGTCGGTAACAAATCGAATGCCCTTGATGGTCAGGGTTTTTGCACTGCCAGTTTCGATTGTAATTAATGTCTTGTTGTTGGGGATTTCAGGATTTTCGCGAATGCGAAGACTTTTATCGGCCAAAAGATCAATCATGTGACCATAAATCAACTCTAATTTACCTTTGTTGGCATTTACTACAATGTTTTTCGAAATGTGAAAGGTTTCATTGTTCAACAGACCCACATAACGTGCGCCACTGTTTAGGGCTGATTGAAGCAATTGCGTATCATCGTCGGATTTGGAAGGATCAACAATTACCCAATCGGTTTTAACGTTCAGTTTTCCATCTTTTAAATCCTTTTCAGTTACTATTGTATAGTTACCCGACTCAAGTTTATCCCACACTTTTTGATTAATTTCAGGAGTGACGGGGAATGGTAAATTAAGCGATTGCGCCGGAGCACCTTCGTAGCTTAGAACCACGTTTTTTTCTTCACTGGCTGTTTTGCCGTGTACGCTTACATATTCGCCTTTGATTTCAGTATTTTCAAATTTCCGGTCAACACCATGATCGTTGATCAACACTTCGCCATACCCTTTTGACTTTAAATTGCGGATAAAACAATGTCCGGCCTTGATTTGAATAATCGGTTTCTCACTTCTGTTTTTGCTATAAAAGCCCGAATTTAATAGTGTCAGGTGAGGCGAACCACCAAATTCAGAGTTAAATGAATCATTGTCGTACAATAAAACCGGAGTCACATCTTCTTCTTTTTGTTCCGAGATTAATCCTTCGATTGCAATCATTTTGTCGGCAATGCTGATCCCGGTTCCGCCTTTATGCTGATTGAGCAGTTTTATGTTTCTAAACGTAAACGTTTCGCCCCAGCCATCACTCACTTCAATGCCGGTTTTAAAACCCTCAACCGTCACATTTTCAACCCAGCCCGGGCCATTATTGTACTGAATCATTGCCAATCCTGTATGACCTGCATTTCCTTCAGCTTTTATGTAAATATTTCTTAAAGCTCCCATATTGGCGCATCCGTAGGACATACCAACGGCATTGGGCTGATCGGCTGGTATGATAATCGAGTAATCGGTTCCCCACAACTGAAAGTTGGTATTTCCGGCGCCTTCCTTGCCATACGTATAAGGTGCATACTGAATGAGCGGTTTAGGTTGGCCGGCTATTCCAAACAGCCCAATTTCAGCAGCACTTTTTAGAAGAAACCTCGTTTTAAGGAGACCCTCACCAAAAATCCAGATCGCATTTTCCCTATTGTTGTTTGTACGAGGTAAAACGATTGAAGAAGCCAGATGATAATCGCCTGCAGGGATTAAAATTACCTGCTGAAAAACCTCTTCATCTTTCTTCGAATTCTTCGAAACAAATTTCGCAGCCGCCTGAATGGCTTGATTGATAGCCAAGGCATCATCGTCGCTTGCATTGTTTGGAGTAGCTTTTAATGTACCTCCCCAGACTTCGGGTTTGGTAACATCGTAGACTTTAGCTCCCGGCAGCAACCCGGAGGAAACCAAATTGGCCTGACCATAAGAAAACTGAAACATGAACAGGAAACCGAAGGATAACAAACCCTTTCTACTGTGGTTAAATAAACCGGATAATTTGGCAGAATATGTATACATCAATTTTTATTTAATTGGTTTTAGTCAATTCGAGTAGGTGGAAAACCGTCGATTCGGCGCTTTTTGCAATTATCGAAATATCAGATTTCCGCTCACCCTTATTTGTAAAACGGGCATCATCAACCAACAGGGTTTTCTCTATCCATTTGCCGGTGTTGCTGTTTTTAACGGTAATAAGTGTTTGGTCTGATTTCTTTTTTGAATTGTAACGAACCATCCACTCTCCTATCCCTTTATCCAACCAAACAATTCTGATTTCAACTTTTTTACATGTTTTTGCAAACTCATCATTTACATCGAAATACATTCCGCCTTTACCGTTTACATTTTCAACAGATCGGGCAAACCGGCCATAAATACTTTCCTGTGGTCCAACATGCCACCAGCCCTCACTGGTTTCTTCGGCATCAATCTGGTCAATAAAACGGCAGTAATTCCCTTCGGTAATATCCCAACCCACATCGTTGTAGTCCTTGCTTTGACGGTTTTTCATGCCATCGCCTGTTGCTTTATCCGGATCGCCCTGATAGGCGCCAAATTTGCTAAATGCATCGGCGATTTTAATATATCGGTCGACATTCTTTTTATTGAACGAACCAAATATGCCTGTTGGATAAGCAATTGTGTCGGCAGCATTTAAGCCTTTACGAAACGCGCAAAATGCCGCACTGGCAGTTGCCGGATTGTGTTGCCCTGCATATTTATTGAAGAAATTGATCCCATCTTTATGTCTGTATCCGGCAGAGGCTTTTGTTGGTATATTCCACATATCAATGCCACAGTAGCTTGCAAAAATGCCAGCCCAGTAAAATGCAAGTTCGGTATTCTTCGTGTGCCAGCCGTAAACCTCCCATTCGCCATCCTGTTCGCCACGGGCAAAAGTTTCAATACCTTTTTCCTTGGTTTTTTGATTAAAATTTCGCCAATAATTCAAACGTGTTTTTGTGCCGCTAATATCATAACCGTGACTAAACATACCGTGTTTCAATCCAATTACCGGCATATTATTGAGCAGCCAGTTGTATTCCTTTTCGCCATTCGAATCCTGATTGACAAGAATCGGTTTTACCAATTCTCCTTTTTCGTTTGTAAAGGCTTTTTTATAAACGTCCCATGCCTTAATCCTGAAATCGCCCCATTGTTCCATGTTAATATTATACTTCGAATCGAGTGGATCGCCTTTGTAAGCCCAGCCATCGCCGGTAGAACCTTCGCCAGACTGAACATAGAGAATCCGGTTTTGCAAATTCTTTGGCAACGATTGAATGTATTTACCAAATTCGGTTATTAAACGATGATAAAACACAATGTATTCAGGATCGAGATAGTGTTGAAAAGTCCAGTCACGCGGCTTTCCTAATGGATTAATTGTTTTGGTCATTTCTACCTCCGGAACGCCATTTTCGTAAAGCCAACGCGGTGCATTGGGCGCTACCCATATTTTCAGAAAAGTATAATAACCGTTCTTTTCAGCATATTCGAGTTTCATGCGAATGACTTCCTCAAACTTGAATTTACCTGGTTCAGGCTCCAACTCATTCCATCTCATTATGATTGCGGCGCCTTTAACAAGTGGAAAAGTTTCGGATGTAACATTAACGAATCCACCGCCCCAGGTGTAAACACCCCAACAGTTTTCGGGGAAATATTTACTGTTTTGAGCCATTGTAGGATTGAAACTCAAAAGAAGTATCGACACTATTGTCAATAAAAAACTATTCGAGGTTTTCATGGATTATTTTTTTGATATTTCCAGAAGATGAAAAATGGAGATCTCATTGTCTTTGGTTGTTATAGAAATATCAGACTTACGCTCACCGTTGTTTGCAAATGCGGCATCGGTTACAAGCACCGTTTTCTCCATCCATTTGCCCGAATTTGTATTTTTTACTGTCAACAAATTTGCATTCGCTTGCTTCTTTGAGTTGTACGAAATTGTCCATTCGCCTACCCCTTTATCCAGCCAAACAACTCTGATTTCGACTTTTGTGGCGGTTTTTGCAAACTCATCATTTACGTCGAAATACATTCCGCCTTTACCATTTATATTTTTAACAGATCGGGCGAACCGGCCATAAATACTTTCCTGTGGTCCAACATGCCACCAACCTTCACTGGTTGCTTCAGCATCAATTTGATCGATAAACCGGCAAAGATTTCCATCAAAGATCTCCCAGCCCACATCGTTGTAATCCATTGCTTTACGGTTCACCATTCCGCCTCCGGTTGCCTTCTCCGGATCACCCTGCCAGGCGCCAAATTTGCTGTATGCTTCAGCAATTTTTAAATAGCGATCGATGTTTTTACGATCACACTTACCAAACTTATCTTCAGGAAACAGAACAGCGTCTGATGCATCCAATCCTTTGCTCATCGCGCAAAATGCAGCATTTGCCGTTGCCGGATTGTGCTGTGCGGCATATTTATTGAAAAAGTTGATTCCATCTTTGTGTTTATATCCTACCGAAGCATCTGCCGGAACATTCCACATATCGAGTCCGCAGTGAGTTGCAAAAATTCCTGACCAGTAAAAAGCCTGCTCTGTATTTTTTGTACTCCAGCCATACACCGCCCATTCACCATCCTGCTCGCCTCTCGAAAATACTTCGATTCCTTTTTTGGCAGCTAACTCATGAAAATATTTCCAATTTTTAAGTCGCGATTTGGTTTCGCTAATTTGGTAGCCATGACTGAACATGCCATTTTTCAAACCTATTACCGACATATTATTGATGAGCCAATTGTATTCTTTTTCGGTATTTGCATCGTAGTTTACAAGTATGGGGGTGATTAATTCACCTTTGTCGTTACTGAATGCTTTTTTCATCACGCTCCAGGCTTCTATCCTGAAATCGTTCCACTGGTCTTCGGAAATATTGTATTTCGAATCTATCGGATTGCCTTTATATGGCTGTCCATCGCCTGTTGAACCTTCTGCAGATTGAATATAAAGCACTCTTTTGCGCAGGTTTTCAGGCAATTGCATCAGATAACTACCCAATTCGGTAAGCATACGATGATAATACATTTTGTAATCTTCATCCAGATAGTATTGAAAAGTTCCATTTCTAGATTTCCCCAAAGGATCGATCGAGGGAGTCATGTTGACTTCGGGCACCCCATTTTTGTAGAGCCAACGGGGTGCATTCGGAGCCACCCAAACCATCAGAAAGGTATAAAAGTTATACTTTGCAGCTAGTTCAAGTTTGGCACGAATTTCTTCATCAAACTTATATTTTCCCGGTTCAGTTTCCAACTGACTCCATTTTAGTATCATTGGGGCACCTTTAATTAAAGGATGCGACTGTGGTGTAACTTCATTTGTATTCCAACCGGCCCAGCTGTAAACACCCCAGCAATTTTCAGGAAAATACTTACTGGTTTGTGCCGATACCGATGCTATTGCAACAAAGAATAGCGTTAACAAGCTTATGCAAATCTTTTTACTCTTTTTCATTTTCTTTTTTCTTTTTAGCCATAAATGGTATGGATTTGTATTTGACGCTTAGCTCCGTTACCTTCTCCGGATATTTTGCCGACAGATTAACTGTTTCAGAGGGGTCGTCCTTCATATTATACAACTCCCAGGTAGAACCATTTAGCTGTACAATTTTCCAATTGCCCATCCGGAACATCCTGAATTTATCCAGTCCCGAAATAAAATATTCAGGCTCTTCACGCTTCTTCCCCTGAAAAACCGGCAACAGCGACTTTCCATGTAAGGGAAGTGTTTTATAACCATTTATTTCCTTCGGATATTCAGTTTTAAAAATGTCGAGAAATGTAGGTGCAAGATCCACAATATGACCAACCTGATCGGTAATGGTATTGGGCTTAATTACTCCAGGCCAGTAGGCAATAAATGGCGTATTGGCACCACCTTCGTGACCATATTGTTTAAAATATTTGAACGGACTGTTGCTTGCATTCGCCCATGCGGCGCGCAATGTCCAGAATGAATTTGCAGGGCCAGGTTGTACATCGGGCACATCATTCGAAGTATACGGACAAGAACCGTTATCGCTTAAAAACATGATCAGGGTGTTATCCAGTTTTCCGCTTTCTTTTAGCTTTTGGATTACCCGTCCGATATTTTGATCCATATTATCAATCATGGCAGCAAAAACAGCCATTTCCAAATCGAGTGAATCTTTTTTCGAATCGCTTAATGAATTCCAGGGATAGTAGTCTTTAAATTCAGGAACTAAAGGTGGCCTGGTGACATTTATATTTGAGGAAGGCTCACTAAAACGTGTATTTTCAGTGATAATTCCCATTTTTTTCATCCGTTTGTATCTTTCCTCCCGAATTACATCCCATCCTTTCAGGTACTTACCGCGATATTTGGCAATATCTTCGGGTCGTGCCTGTAGCGGGTAATGTGGCGCATGCAAGGGCAAATAGAGAAAAAACGGTGCTGGTTTTTTCATCGTTTCATCAAGCCAGTCGAGCGCATAGTCGGTAATAAAGTCGGTCATGTAGGCTGGCGATTTGCGGTGTTTTATTTCAGAGGCTTCCAATTGTTTGCCGGCAAGAAAGAACGGAGCTTTAAATTTTCCTGAAGGTGGCACGAAATATTCTGTATTGGCCCAAAAAGTAAAGCATTTGTCAAACGCATTGTTTCCTAAACAATACTCTGGAACCCACTTATCGAAATGGTCTTTACCACTCATTATGGTATTGTAACCGGCATTTTTTGCCAAAGTGGCAACATGCACCGCGCCATTACCACCATTGTATAAACCGGTTAGCAACGATGCTCTTGTTGGGTTACACTTGGCCATGTTATAAAAGGTCCTGAACCGTACACCCTGATTTGCCAATTTATCGAGATTGGGTGTTTTAATCTCGCTTCCATAACATCCCAGATCGGAATGTCCTAAATCGTCGGCCATAATAAGCACAATATTCGGCCGGTCGAAATTCTTTTTTATAGTTTCTGAAAATGTGGGTTGCATGTTGCCCAGTAGCAGCGGCAAGAACAGAAGTTTGCTTTTCATTGGGTTGTTGGTTAGTAATTTTTGTCTTATTTAATTCCTGAATAAAAGGGAAACAATTCACTTTCAGTGTGCGATTTATCCATGAGCACCTGTAGCTCCTTAACTTTTTCAGGATACAGCGCAGCCAGATTTTTGGTTTCCGATGGATCCTCGTCCAGATTGTATAATTCCGTTACAGTCATATCTTTTTTCAAAACGTTTAGCCTTACAGCTTTCCATTTACCTTGTCGAACGGCTTGTTTACCACCCACAGCATGAAACTCCCAATACAAATATTCATGATTCTTCTGCATTTTTTTAGCTGTAAGTGTTGGCAAAAATGAGATGCCATCAATATTTTTGGGCGTTTTTACATTCACCGCATCGGCAACGGTTGGTAGAACATCCCAAAATGCCGAAATATGATTGGTGGTTGAACCGGCTTTTATCTTTGCAGGCCACATGGCAATCATAGGTGTTTTGATGCCGCCTTCGTACATATCTCTTTTGTGACCACGATAAATGCTGTTGCTATCGAAATCTTCAGGGTCTAATCCACCTTCGCTGTGAACCCCATTATCGCTCGAAAACATGATCAGCGTATTTTTATCGAGTCCCAACTCTTTTAGTTTTTCCATTACCTCGCCCACATGTTTGTCAAGGCGCTCAACCATGGCCGCATAAGTTGCCTTGGGCTGGTCGTTCGGACAATATGCTGAAATGTCGATTCCGGGGCCATAAGCTGCACCTTTTTTAGCTTTTTCGACGGTAAACGGTGTTTCTTTGTATTTACCGGAGTGTCTTTTAAAAATCTCATCATCAGGCACAATTAACTCGGCATGAGGAATGGTGCTTGGATAATACAAAAAGAATGGTTTATCCGCATTTTTTTCGATAAACTCGATTGCTTTATGGTGAATTACATCGGCAGCATAAGTAACGGTATTGGTCCAGTCGTTGCCAGGAAGGAATACCTTTTTATCGTTGTGCCAAAGGTATTCAGGATAAAAACGGTGCGCGATCGACTGACAATTGTACCCAAAAAATTCATCGAATCCCTGCTTGTTCGGATCGCCGGAAGTACCGATAAAACCCAAACCCCATTTGCCAAAAGCTCCT
>CAMDGL010000026.1 GCA_945897845.1 Chitinophaga pinensis
ACAGGCTTCTCACCTTCGGTTCAACGTGCTACTGTGATGTTTTCTTTTGTAATCGTTGGAAGTATCCTTCGCCGTCCGGTAAATATTTACAATTCCCTTTCGGCATCGGCATTGGTTTTAATTCTGTATAATCCGGATGTTATCTTCGAAGTAGGGTTTCAGCTTTCGTATCTCGCTGTTTTTGGAATTGTTTTGCTGCAACCACCCATCGCAAATATGTTACACTTAAAAAACAAGATCTTGAAATGGGCATGGGCATTATTTACAGTTTCGGTGGCTGCACAATTGGCTACATTTCCGCTTGGCCTGTTTTATTTCAATCAATTTCCGAACTTTTTCTGGTTAAGTAATTTTTTTGTTATTCCCGGTGCAACTTTAATTATCTGGCTTACATTTGGATTTTTTATTTTGAGTCCGATCCCGGCAATTTCAGGCATACTGGCACAAACAATTCAATTCGTTACAAGCCTGATGATCAGTATATTGAAATGGATCAGCGAGTTGCCTCATGCCTTAACCGAAGGGATTATTTATAGTCAGATACAAACATGTATTATCTATGGTTTGATCGCTGCATTTGTAATCTACGGATTCACAAAAAATAAAACATGGCTGCTCGGCGGACTAATACTTCTAATTACACTTCAAGTCAATGCATTATGGACGAAATATGGTTTATTCAATCAGAAAACTGTTTATGTTTATAATTCGAAAAACACTTTAATTCATTTAATCAATAATCGTAACAATTACGTTTTATCATTTGGTAAAAATTCTATTACTGATCAGGAAATGAATATGATACAAGTAGTTTGTAATCATTTAAAGATCGAAAAACCGAAATTCATTAAAATGGATACGATAAACGATTTTGAATCTTCTGATTTTAAAATCAAAGATCAATCAATCCGTTTTCTGAATTGCACGATCGACATGACAGACAAATTAAAATTCAATATTCAAAGCCCTGATTTAGTGAAATTCAGAATGAATAATCCGGAATTATCCAGTAAAGAAATTACAAATACACTACCACAGGGTGATAAATTGAGCCCAAAAAAGAATCAGGTACATTCGATTGATATCGTCTCAAAATTAAGAGAGGTTCTTTGTTTAAGTTTGAATTAGGCCGTTGGTAAAAGGATGACAGATTATACAGGCTTTTAATTGGAATGCATAAAAAACAGATTTATTTAGTGTAATTTTACCGGCTCAAACAATAGATTGAATTAGGGAAAATGAAAATTGTAATTGCAGGAGCAGGAGAAGTTGGAACACACCTTGCCCGAATGTTAAGCAGGGTAAACCACGATATTGTTTTGATTGATGAAGATCCTGAAAAACTTCAACGTATATCAAGTCAGGTTGATTTAATGCCCATGACCGGTTATGCAAATTCATTTAGGGATTTGCAGGATGCAGGCGTTTCCAAAGCAGATTTATTTATCGCGGTTACACCGTTTGAAGACCGGAATGTTTTTGCTTGCATCATCGCAAAAGATTTAGGCGCAAAACGAACTGTGGCAAGGGTGAATAATGGTGAATTTCTGACTGAAAAAAATCGTGAACGTATAACACGCTATGGCATTGATGAAGTAATTTATCCGGAAAACCTTGCTGCCAAAGAGATTGTAAATTCGATTAAACAAGTTGGCACACGCGAAATGATTGAGTTTTCAGGAGGAAAACTTATTTTAATGGGCATTAAAATACGTAAAAATGCACCTATCGTAAATAAAACACTTGAAGATATTTCCCATATAAATAAAGATATTCTTGCTGTTGCTATCAATCGTGGACCAAATGTAATTATACCTCATGGTAAAGATACCATATTGAGCGAGGACATTGTTTTTTTCATAACAACAAAAACCAATCAGAATTTGATACTTGAAATTTCAGGAAAGGAAATTTTTGAAGTCAAGAACATCATGATTGTTGGAGGAAGCCGAATAGCGCAAAAAGCTGCCGAAAAACTTGGCGATCAATACAATATAAAAATAATTGAAGCAGATAGGGATCGCAGTATAAAGGTTGCCGGAAAACTTGGAAATGCGCTTGTTATTAATGGCGACGGCAGGAATCTGGAATTACTAAAAGAAGAGTCGCTGGAAAAGATGGATGCATTTGTTGCTGTGACTGGTAACTCTGAAACAAATATTCTTTCATGTCACCTGGCAAAATCATATGGTGTGCGGCGTACGGTGGCCGAAATTGAGAATACAGATTTTTTAACGATGGCTGAAGGGATGGGAATTGGCAGCATTATTAATAAAAAATTACTTGCCGCAAGTTATATTTATAAATATACTGTCGGGACATCTGTTTCTCATGTTAAATGCTTAACGGCCTCTGATGCAGAAGTTTTTGAATTTAAAATAAAAGCTGAATCCAAAATTACACAAAAACCTATCTCAGAAATTGACTTTCCTGAAGATATAATTGTTGGTGGAATTGTTCGTGGAAATGCCGGATTTGTTGCGAATGGCGATACTCAAATAAAGGTTGGCGACTTGGTTGTTGTATTAACTAAAACCTCCTCTATAAATAAGCTGGAGAAGTTCTTCAAGTAAAATTCAGAACATTTACTAAATGTTAAATTTCAAATTTATACTCCGAATACTTGGGTTTCTTTTGGTTGTTGAAGGTGCTGCAATGCTTATCGCTACCTTTGTAGCAATTATTTTTAAAGGATCTGATATCAATGCGTTGTTACTTTCAACGCTAATAACATCAGGAACAGGTATACTTATATTGGCTTTAACCCACAAAGCCAGAAAAGAAATTGGAAAAAGGGAAGGTTTTATAATTGTGACCCTGGTCTGGGTACTATTCTCTTTTTTTGGCAGTTTGCCATTTATCTTGAGCAATTCAATTCCTGATTTGACCAACGCTTTTTTCGAAACCATGTCGGGTTTCACAACTACCGGATCATCAATCTTAAACGATATTGAATCACTGCCCAATGGCATTCTTTTTTGGAGAAGCATGACCCAATGGCTTGGTGGAATGGGAATTATTGTGCTCAGCCTTGCTATTTTACCAATTTTCGGGATTGGAGGAATGCAGCTTTTTGCCGCAGAAGTTCCTGGCCCGGTTGCCGATAAGCTTAGCCCAAGGATTAATTCAACCGCAAAAAGCCTTTGGATCATTTATTTGTTCTTCACTTTACTCGAAACTGCTTTATTGTGGATTGGCGGCATGACTTTGTTTGATGCCATCAACCATTCATTTACAACAATGGCTACTGGTGGATATTCAACCAAACAGGCCAGTATTGCATACTGGACGTCCCCATTTATACAATACGTGATCACTTTTTTCATGATCATTGCCGGAACAAATTTCACCATTTCCTATTTGTTATTTACCGGAAAATTCAAAAAAGCCATTGACAACGAAGAACTTAGATATTATTTGCTTTTTATTGCCGGTTTTACGGTGATCATTGCCACCGGACTTTTCGTATCAACTAAATTGGGTATTGAACAGGCATTTCGCGACAGTATCTTTCAGGTTGCCTCAATCATAACAACAACGGGGTATGCAACTGTTGATTATTTGCATTGGACTCCATTTCTGATCATGGTTTTGTTTGCAGGATTCTTTTTTGGAGGAAGTGCCGGATCAACAGGTGGCGGTTTAAAAATAATGAGGATCGTTCTCCTGCTCAAAAACAGCTATTATGAGCTTCGGCGTATCATACATCCGAATGCAATTGTTCCGGTTCGCTTTAATAACAAGCCTGTTTCGGAACAGATAATCAACAACGTACTGGCTTTTTTCATGTTTTATTTTGTAATCTTTTTTGGCAGTACAATCCTATTGATGTTGGTGGTACCCGATTTACCTTCATCAATGGGCGCAGTAGCTACTTCTTTGGGAAATATCGGACCAGGATTGGGATTGTACGGACCCGCTGAAAACTTCAGCGCACTTCACCCTGCAGGCAAATGGTTCCTGAGTTTCTTGATGTTAATTGGCCGTCTTGAATTATTTACGGTACTGGTACTTTTTTCTCCTGCATTCTGGAAAAAATAAGTTAATCTTCAAAAATACCTTTTCCTTGCCTGACGACTACCGGAACATCTTCGGTGCAATCAACGATGGTTGAAGGAACATTTTTACCATAACCGCCATCTATCACCAGATCAGCCACATCCTTAAATTTCTCATGGATCAATTCCGGATCGGTCGAGTATTCCAGAATTTCATCCTCATCATGTATTGACGTTGACATGATGGGATTTCCAAGCACACGGACAATTTCAAGTATGATTGAACTGTCGGGTATCCTTACACCAACTGTACGTTTTTTACCTTTGAAATATTTGGGAACATTGCTGTTTGCATTCAAAATAAAAGTAAATGGACCAGGAAGGTGTCTTTTCAGTAGTTTAAATACCTGGTTTGACAACGGTTTTGAGTAATCGGCTAATTGACTTAAATCGACGCAGATAAAGGAAAAATTTGATTTTTCAACTTTTACATTTTTATATCGCGCTACTTTTTCAACGGCCTTTGCATTTGTTATGTCACAACCCAGCCCATAAACCGTATCAGTCGGATATATAATCAATCCACCATTTTTTAAAACATCAACCACTAATCTGATTTCCTTAGGGTTGGGGTTTTCAGGATAGATTTTTATTAACATTTAAACCTCCAATTTTACTTGAGGGCATAAATTTAACTATTTTGGCGCGTCTATCAACAATTCATGGATTTATGAAAAGAGTATTGATGATTACTGAAGATGGCTCTCATACCATTTTTATTCCGGAAATGGACGAGCACTATCATTCAGTGCATGGCGCCATTCAGGAATCGTTGCACATTTATATTGAACAAGGCCTGCTGCAAACAACAAAAACTGAGCTTTCGGTTCTTGAAATTGGTTTTGGGACCGGACTCAATGCATATCTAAGCTATTGCTACTCCCAAAAGAAAAATATATCTGTAAACTATATCTGTTTGGAAAAGTATCCACTCAATGAGGCAGAATACTCAGTATTAAATTATCCAACTGCAATCTTTCCTGAATATTCATCCATTTTCAACCTGATACACAAATCGGAATGGAACGAAACAATTGAAATTCCGAAAAACTTCAATTTCAAAAAAAACAAAGCCGACCTTTTGACCTTTCAGTTTGATGAAACACCTCAATTCGACCTGGTTTATTACGATGCTTTTGCTCCCGGAAAGCAACCGGAAATGTGGACAGATCGGCTTTTGCACAAGGTCGCTTCAACAGTAAAACCTGATGGAATTATCGTCACTTATTGCGCTAAAGGCGCGGTACGGCGGGCATTTTCGGATGCCGGATTCACCATGGAAAGAATTCCCGGCCCTCCAGGTAAAAAAGAAATTTTGAGAGGGAAAAAGACTTTTTAAGCTATTTTCTGGTAATTAAAATTACTCTATATTCGTAGCCTGAAAATTAAAAGAAAATAATGACTGATAATCAGTTCGAAGGCAAGTTGGAAGAGTTCTCCTACGCGTTGGGTTTATCTATTTCATCAAACTTATTGCAATCCGGAGTAAAAAATATTGATGCCTTGCAATTTCTGGCAGGACTTCAGGATACTTTTGCCGGAAATAAATCCAAAATCACGATGGACAAAGCCAGTCTGATATTGCAGGAATTTATGACTGCCAACAACGATTCAGAAGCCATAAAGAATCTTGAAGAAGGATTTATGTTTCTTTCAAAAAACATAGAAAATAAAGGCGTATTTGAAACCGAGACTGGATTGCAGTATAAAATACTGAAAGAAGGTTATGGCGGACTTCCTAAAATTGATGATGAAGTAAAATGCCATTATCATGGAACATTGCTTGATGGAACCGTATTCGACAGTTCAGTCGAACGCCGTCAGCCAGCTGTTTTTCCGGTGAACGGAGTCATTCAGGGTTGGGTTGAGGCGTTGCAATTAATGGCAGTTGGTTCAAAATGGCAGCTTTTTATTCCTTCGGATCTGGCTTATGCGGAACTGGGCGCCGGCGGATTGATCGGACCAAACGCTACTTTGATTTTTGATGTAGAATTACTGGAAATTGTTTAATTAATAATTATAAAAAAAAAGAACATGAAATTAAGATCATTTATTTATGCTTCGGCACTTGTATTAACTGTAGGCGTAGCCGGATGTCAGAATTCGGGAACAAAAGGCGATACAAAACTTACCAGCAAAAACGATTCAGTTAGTTATGCATTGGGAGTTCTTATTGGCGAAAACAACAAACAGCAAATGAAAGATGCTCCGGGTGTTGACCAGCTTAACAAGGAAATCCTCATCGCAGCTTTTCAAAAAGCATTTATGGGCGATTCAGTTCAAATTAAAGCTGCCAATGCCAATGGAATTATACAAGCGTATTTCACTGAAATATCGAAAGCTGAAGCTGACAAAAACATTAAAGCAGGCGAAGAATTTCTTGCTGCAAATGGAAGCAAATCAGGTGTTGTAACCCTGCCAAGTGGTTTGCAATATGAAATCATTACAGCTGGAACAGGACCAAAACCTACTGCTGCTGATCAGGTAAAATGTCATTACCACGGAACCACCATCGACGGAAAAGTATTTGACAGTTCAGTTGAGCGCGGAGAACCTGCAGTATTCCCGGTTGGAAATGTTATCCCAGGTTGGACAGAAGCATTGCAATTAATGCCTGTTGGCTCAAAATGGAAATTATTCATCCCGGCAGCCCTTGCTTATGGCGAAAGAGGACCAAGCCCAGAGATCAAACCAAACTCAACACTTATTTTTGAAGTTGAATTGCTCGAGATTGTTAAAATCTAACAATTTATGCATCGCAAAAAGCACTCTTGCATAAGTCTGCAAGAGTGCTTTTTTTTTAATATTGATAAAGCAAACATATAAGCAAAAAATGAGCATACAGGTAAAAGGAACAGTGATTCAGATTTTGAAACCTGAATCAGGAGTCAGCAAAGCTGGCAAAGAATGGAAGAAACAAGAATTTGTTATTGAAACAAATGAGCAATTCCCAAAAAAGGTGTGTTTTACGCTATTTGGCGATAAAAGCTCTTTGCTCGACGGAATTACAGAAGGTGGAGAAGTTGAGGTCTTTTTCTCGGTCGAATCGCGCGATTTTAACGGGAAATGGTTTCATAACATCAATGCCTGGAAAATTGAGTCGGCATCAGCAGCTTCCGGGTCAAAAAGTTATCCACCTGAATTTTCAACTGGTGATATACCTCCTCCTGAACATGGTGATGACAATGGCAACGATTTGCCATTTTAAACAAAAAAAAGGCAACATTCAGAATAGAATGTTGCCTTTTTTTGTTTAAACAATAAATTGCCCTTTAAAAACAACCTAAATTTCTATCAATCTGTTTTTTAGCGCAAATATAATTACTTCGATCATATTGCTTGATCCGGATTTCTCCATCATCTTGGTACGGTATTTCTCAACGGTACGGTCTGAAATTGAAAGTTTATCGGCAATAATTTTAATTGGCAAACCTTCCATCGACAGACAAAGCACCTCATTTTCCCTTTTGGTAAAAAAAGTATTGTTTTGGTTTTTGATGTTCAATGTTTTCTGCTTAAAAATATTGGTAATTTTCTCGCCTAATGCGTCAGAAATCCTTACGTTTTCACGTTTGAGCAGATTATTTACTTCATCAGCATAATCATAAGTACCAATCGCAATCGTAGCTTTAGACAATGTGGTAAACATGCCGATATAGAGCTTATGGTCCGAAAACTTTTTAATTTCCGAAACCACCATGCTCATTTGCATCTCTTCTCCATCGTACGCGGTAATTGTAACTTCATCATTAAAGATTTCACTTTTATCTGAAAGGTAATTCTGGATATTTTCCTTTAAGCTCTTAATGGATTGCGCATCAATAAAACTTTCTATTAATTTTCCATAGAGTTGATCTCCATTATTAATAACAAGCTTCTTAAACGCTGGATTTGCATGAATTACCTTAGTTCCATCGAATAAGAAAAGTCCGATAGGAGAAAGATTAAACAACCGGTTAAATTCCCGATCAGCCTCCTCTCTGATGATCCTGAATTTTTCGAGCCGCTTTTCAATTGATTTAATCAAATCATCATTTCTAAACGGTTTTACCAGATAATCATCGGCTCCGAGCGACATTCCAAACCGGATATCTTCAAGCTCCGAGCTTCCTGTTAAAAAAACAAATGGGATTCTATTTAAGATTGAACTCTCTTCCAATACTTTAAAAACCTGATACCCATCAATCGGATCCATACTGATATCACACAAAATCAAATCGGGATTGTATTCGAAGGCTCTTTGAATTCCGGAAGCACCATTGTTTGTATAACAAACATCATAGCCACTGAAACCAAGAATACTTTGAATCGTATTTCCCAGATCCAAATCGTCTTCAATCACAAGAATTTTTTGTTGAAATTTCATGTGTAATTCGTTAGTTGTCTTTTTGTTTTTTCAACATAAAAATTTCTAAAATCAAAAGAAATCAAGTTTACAAACAAACTGTATAAATATATAACAAAACATTCGGTTTTTCATACATTATACAAACAAAAAACAGGTAGAAATTAGAATTGTTTAGAAAATAATTAAAAAAAGAACGGGACTATTAATTATCCCTCCATGAACTTTGCTTGCTGATTTTTAAGTCGCGCAGCATTGCTGAACTTGCTGAAAGATTAAAGCTATAGCTTTTACGCTCGCCAAAAGGAACAAAGCTAAACGACATGCTCCAGCAATGCAGGGTACGGCTGACATTGATAGTGGTAAATGAGAACTTCATCGCTTGAATATCAAAATTGGTATTCATGTCCATATTCCATTTTTCAGTAAGGTTCAACCTTCCGCCAAAATTTAAACTTTGCATTATTTTCTTTGCTTCCAAATCCTTCGGATTGAAGGAATTGGTATAATAAAACGAGTAATCAAAACGAAAACTCCAGGGTATATTAAAATCAACATATTCAGAGTATGACCCCGGAAGAGCCTTGTCCTCATCAATTTTCTCCTTGTTTTCCTCGGCCTCCTTTTTACCTTTTTTCGATTCGAAATTCATCCCGAACGATAAATTGGCATTGGTCAGCCTTCCGAGCTTATTTAACCCTTTTAAATGGTTCCATACATATTCATCGTATATTTTTCCTTCGCTGTCAACCATGTAAGGATTCATGTTGGCCCCCATATTCACACTAACTCCTTTAATTGTTGTGCGTGCTGATATCGAAATCGGCGTTAGTTTCATCGAATCAGCAATCATATTATAGGAAGCATTCATTCCAAGATTATCGATTATTTTCACCTTTTTAAATACAGGTTTATCATCCTTTGTTTGTGTAGTATCATTCACTTCCAATACCTTAGCTTCCAGATTCTGGCTTAAACTAAAACTCATGGCCCCGCTTTCGCCTCTTCCTGTATAACCAAAAACGCCCTTTTCGAAATGAGAATAATATTGCGGTCTGCCCGATGCGTCAATATACGAATCCCAGAACCTAAATTTTTTCTGCCCAAAATCAGGTGTATAACTAAAACTTACTGATGGTGTTATTTTATGCCTGATAGATTTGATTTTCGAATTTGGGTTTCGCATAATATACATCCCATAGATGTTGGTAGAAGAACTCAAGCTGTATGAGTATTCGTAATTTCTCCTGAAGCCATAAATTGTATCAACAAGCACATGTTCAATTCCACCCGGAATCGGATTATTGTATGTTGGGTCATAGGTTTTATTTACATAGTTGGTGTACCATCGTTCAGAATAGTTAAAACTTGGGCTCAAATTAATGTACTTCATCAAATTGAACGATGGCAGAGAAATTGGAATCGAATGCCGGATTCCATTTTGCCAGTCGCGAACCAACGATTTCTGGAGGATTTCCTTTTCTTTTGCAGTAATGGAGTTTTTTAAACTTCCGGAATAGCTGAAGCTGATCTTTTCGTACCATTTAACCGGACCAATCCTGCTTTTAACCTTGAAAGGATTAACTTTCGACATATTCACGGTCATTTCAGGTAAACTCAACGAAAGTGTTGTATCGCGTGAATTTTGTGAATGACGCAGGTTCATAGACATGTTGAAAGGAGTATTTTCAAACCTTTTTGAATAAGATATGCTCGATGATTTCTGAGTTTGCAAGTAAGACTTAACTGTCAGTGAGTTTTCCTTGTCAAACGAGCTGGTCGATAAATTTACATTGGCCGAAAATGTCCGGTTAGGATTTGCTTTTGAATCCTGTGAATGTGACCAGGTTAAACTAAAGCCCTTAGTAGTCTTTGCATCAGGCAGCGGTTCCTCCGAGTATTTATTGAGGTTATAGCTAAAATCCAAACTTCCGTTATATTTATATCTGACTTTATAATTGGTGTGAAGCTTACTTGCCCACGATCCTTTTGAATAAATATCACCACGAACTGAAAGGTCAAAGAACTCATTTGCAGCCCAGTAATACCCCCCCTCGCGAAGAAAAAAGCCGCGACTTTGTTCTTCACCATAAGTTGGTATCAATATTCCTGAAGTATAAGTGGTCGAATTCGGAAAATAACCGAAAGGAATCATCGGAAAATAAATCGGAAAATCTTCGAGAACCATATAAGCCGGACCGGTTATTATCTTCTCGTTCGAAATTACCTTTGCCTTGGTCATTCGCAGATAAAAATGCGGATGTTCGGCATCGCACGTTGTATATTTTCCCTTCCGAAGTATAAACTCATCTTTGCTTATTTTTTTTGTCAGCTCACTATGCACAAAACCATCACCCTGCGAGGTCTTTACTTCAGTAATATATCCCTTTTGAGTTTCAAAGTTGTAACGGAGCGTTTTCGATTCAAACTCTTCATCCCCATCTTTGAAAACCGGATTTCCAACCTTGGCTCCGGTCGAATCGGGCAAGCCTTCAGCATAAACTTCTTTATTGACAAGGTCAAGCATGATGTAATCAGCCTTGAGCTCAATGCTTTGATAATTAACCACTCCTCCCTTGTACATGAAAACTTTCTGATTTTCGAAATCAGCAATGGTCGAATCGATGGCCGAATATGTAATTGTTGCTTCGAGTACAGGCTTGGTAATTGAATCGCTGAAGGTTTTAATTGGTTCAGTAATTGTAGAATCATTCCTTATCAGGACAGACGGATCAGGAATCGTATCAGATTTCTGAATTAGCTGACCATAGGATGAAATGGCAACTAAAAATAATATGATCGTTAGAAGATTTTTAATCAAAACCACAGTAAATAAGATAAGCTCAAACGTTTGTTTGGTTTGCAAAAATATAAATAAGGCCTATACCTAAACGTGAACAAACGTAAAATAATTTTAAATTTCTATTTTTGTGAATAAATAAAACCTTATTATGAATAATTTAATCTATTCAAAGACTTTTATAATACTGATTTTCTGCATTCTATTTACAGAAAACACCTATTCAATAACTTCTGCTCATGCAAATTCAAAACAGATGGTGGTTGTAATCGATCCGGGGCATGGAGGAAAGGATCCGGGTGCTGTCAATAAAAATATTAGGGAAAAAGATATTGTTTTAGGTATCGGACTTAAATTAGGAAAACTTATCAACGAACAACATCCGTCAGTAAAAGTAATTTTTACCCGCAGTACAGATGTTTTCGTTCCCTTGATCGAACGATCTCGAATTGCCAATAAAAATAAAGCTGATCTGTTTATTTCGCTTCATGCAAATGCTTGCGGCACTCCCTCAACAAGAGGCACAGAAACATTTTTTCTGGGACCTTCCCGCTCTGACGACAACCTCGAAATTGCAAAAAAGGAAAACTCGGTAATTTTACTTGAAGAAGACTACAAGGAGACCTACGAAGGATTCGATCCAAATTCAGCTGAATCTTACATTATGTTTGAACTAATGCAGAATAATTACCTTGATATGAGCTTACTGGTTGCTGATGCCATCCAACAACAATTCAGATCTCGTATTGAATCACCAAACCGCGGAGTAAAACAAGCCGGGTTTCTCGTGCTCCGGCAGTCGTCGATGCCCAGCGTATTGATTGAAACCGGTTTTATAAGCAATACTTCCGAAGCAAAATACCTTAGCAGCGAAACCGGACAGCAAAATATAGCACTTTCAGTTGTAGAGGCTTTCCGAAAATTCAAGGATAAAAATTCAGGAACTACAAATACCAGATCTTCTGAAATTATTTCAAGAAATGAAAAGAAACCGGAAGCAGAACCCAAACAGGAAATTAGCACTGAACAGAAAAATCAGGAAGAAATTGTTGCTCAAATAGTTGTTGCAAAAAAAAATGAACCTGAAATTAAAAATGCGGTTAATAATCCTGATACAACTGCTAAAGAACAAACTACCGGGAATAACATTTTTTATAGCGTTCAGATTGGGGCAAATACAACACCAATCGAACCGATAGCTTCAAATTTCAAGGGATTGAAGAATGTGAGAAGAGAAAAAACAGATAAATATTACCGCTATTATCTTGGGAACGAAAGTACCTTAGATAAAATAGCAACCGAATTACAGCAAATCAAGCAGAAATTTCCGCAGGCATTTATAGTTTCATTTGTTGATGGACAGCGTGTGCCTTTAAATTCAGGTTCAAAATAGCAGGTTCAGGATAGCCGAATAAAACCTAAACCATTTGTTTTACTGATGAATGCTCTTTAGCTTTGTATAAAAGAAACTGAAACTAAGAAAATGATTAGAATTTCGAAATATTCCAAACTGGGCTTTTTGGTTATTGCCTGTTTGGCAATTCTTGTTTGGGGAATCAATTTTTTAAAAGGAATTGATATCCTGAAAAGAAATACAAGCTACTACGTAATTTATAATAAAATTGACGGATTAATTACATCCGGCGCTGTGACGATTAATGGATATCAGGTTGGTCAGGTTTCTGAAATTAATTTTTTGAGCGATTACTCAGGAAGGTTAATTGCAACGCTGTCGCTTCAGGGAGATTTTAAAATTGCCAAAGGTTCGACGGCGAAAATAGTTTCGAGTGATATTATGGGAACGAAATCTGTTAAACTGGAGATCGTTCATTCAGCTGAATATTACAACGAATTCGATACCATTCCCGGTGATACAGAAAGCGATTTAAAAGAACAGGTGAGCATGCAGGTTCTGCCATTAAAGAAAAAAGCAGAGGAATTACTTGCCTCACTGGATTCGGCAATTACGGTGGTGACTTACATTTTCAACAAACAAACACGTGAAAATTTATCTGAAAGCTTTGAGAATATTAACCGTACAATCGCCAATATCGAAGCCTCGTCGAATGAATTGAAAATTATAATCGGAAGTGGCAGAATTAATTCAATAGTTGAAAACCTCGACAGTATAACCGGCACCATCAAACAAAATTCAAGTAATATATCCAATATAATTCATAATCTGTCATCACTTTCTGATTCACTTTCAAAATTGGATATTAGTCCGGTATTTGAAGAAATTAGTTCTACCATCGCAGGAGTAAATACGATTATTCAGAAATTAAATACCACTGAAAGTTCAGCAGGCTTATTATTGAACGATCCGGTTTTATACCAGAATCTCAATAACCTTACCGGAAGTCTGGATATGTTATTAAAAGATGTCAGGAACAATCCTAAACGTTACGTCCACTTTTCAGCCTTCAACATGGGTAAAGATGTATATATTACAGCAAAACCTGGCCAGGTTGAAGAAAAGGACAAAGTTATCTACAAAGTATTTTTGATTTCAAGCCCTGCTAAATTATCGACGGAATCGGTCTTTTTTAAAGGACTCGGTCCGATCGAAGAAATTAAACTGAGTGAAACCTATAATTACATGGCTGGAAAATCGACTGATTTCGAACAAATTTCAAAACTTCTGCAAGCAGCAAAAATCAATTTTCCGAATGCAAATTTGGTTGCATTTAAAAATGGAAGAAAGATAAAAATGGAAAAAGCATTAAAAAACTAACCAATTACCTGCTGATATATAACAAATATTATTGTAAGTAATCCCACAGCCCTTTGCTGGCAGTAATTTTCAAATAAAAATAATTCAATTAACTCACAATCAAACACTTGCAGTTATTAAAAAAATATTAAACTTTTTTCATTTTTTAAATGCCTGAGTGCTAAAGTAGTTATCTTTTTTTCGTAAAAGTCAATAGCAAATCCATTTTTTTTATACTTTTTTTTTCACAAAATTTGTTTCAGGGAAATAAAAATAGGGAATACAGTTTTGTCAAATCTTTTAATATCCGGCTCCAAAATGATTAATGATCATCGTTTGGTTTGGGATCGTTGTCTGTCAGTTATTCGAGACAATGTTCCAGGCATCAGTTTTAAAACTTGGTTTGAGCCAATTGTTCCAGTGAATCTGGATGGGGAAGTTCTAACAATTCAGGTACCAAGTCCGTTTTTTTATGAATATCTGGAAGAGCAATACATTGATTTGCTTAGGAAAACTTTGCGCAAAGAAGTTGGGCAGGGAGCAAAACTTGAATATGTGGTGGTTATGGGAAACAACCAAAGCAATTCACAGCCTTACACTGTAAAATATCCGACGAGCAATAACAGTAAAATTCAAAACAAACCGATGAGCATTCCGCTAAAAAACGAAGGAAAGCAATCGATTAGAAATCCTTTTATCATTCCCGGAATTCAAAAAATACAGATCGACCCACAGTTGAGGCTCGACAACACTTTTGACAATTTTGTAGAAGGTGAATGTAACCGTTTGGCACGCAGCGCGGGATACGCTGTTTCGCAAAACCCAGGAGGAACAGCCTTTAATCCACTGATGATTTACGGAAATTCGGGCCTTGGAAAAACCCATTTAGCCCATGCAATTGGTATCGAGGTCAAAGAGACCCATCCTGATAAAGTGGTGCTTTACGTGAATGCCAATAAGTTCCAGACACAATTTACCGAAGCAACCCGGAACAACAACCGAAACGATTTTCTGAATTTTTACCAGATGATTGACGTGCTGATCCTGGACGATGTTCATGAATTTGCCGGTAAGGAAAAAACGCAAGAAACATTCTTTCATATTTTCAATCACTTGCACCAAAGCGGAAAGCAGCTGATTTTAACTTCTGACAAACCACCGATTGAGCTTAAAGGCCTCGAACAAAGATTGCTTTCTCGTTTTAAATGGGGATTGACCGCCGATTTGCAACAACCCAGTTTCGAGACCCGGATGGATATCCTGAAACGGAAGATCTACAAAGACGGAATCGAAATATCAAATGAAGTTCTGGAATACATTGCCTCGCACATCAGCAACAACATAAGGGAACTAGAAGGCGCTTTGGTTTCACTGCTTGCACAGTCAACACTCAACAGAAAAGAAATCACCATCGAGCTTGCCAGCGAAATGATCAATAAGCTGGTGAAAAATTCGAAGAGGGAATTGTCGATCGATTACATTACAAAAGTTGTTTGTGATTATTTCAACATGCCGGTTGACTCGCTTCAGGCCAAAACCCGCAAGCGCGAAGTCGTTCAGGCCCGGCAGCTCGCCATGTATTTCTCAAAAAACATGACCAAATCGTCGCTCGCTTCCATCGGTTCACAAATCGGGAACAAAGATCACGCAACAGTGCTTCATGCCTGTAAAACAGTGAATAACCTGAAAGAAACCGATAAAAATTTCAAGCTTTGTGTGGACGAAATTGAAAGAAAACTGAAATTATAAAATACGAAAAGCAGGTCACTTCGATCTGCTTTTTTGTTGTCAGCAAATCCGGGTACAATGATCTATCTTTTACTGAGCATTCTCTCCTCCTCCATTATTTTTATCACTTTTAAACTTTCTGAAAGGTTTAAAACAAACCTGATAAAGCTGATTACGGTCAATTATCTGGTTGCAACCATTTTGGGATTCAGCTTTAATCAACATTCAGTTTCTTTTGGAATTCTCACCTCAAAGTGGCTTCCATTCGCACTCGTAATTGGATTTTCCTTCATTTTAATGTTTTTCCTGATAGGATACTCCACCCGAAAATCAGGAGTGGCCGTCACCACCATTGCAAGCAAAATGTCGATGGTCTTTCCGGTACTATTTTCAATGCTTTATTTTTCCGAAAAATCTGGCATCTTGAAAATTTCAGGATTGATATTGGCTGCTGTTGCTGTATTTCTGAGCAGTTTCCGACCGATTAATAAAAGCAAAAGCCTACTATTATTTTTGCTTCCCATTTTAATATTCATAGGTTCAGGAATAACAGATTCCATTGTAAAATATGCTCAATCCAATTACATTCCCAACAATATCAGCCTGCTTTTTTCAGCAGTTGTGTTTTCCACAGCATTTGTTTTGGGCCTCATTTACAACCTATTCAAACATAAATCGATTTCGGCAAGCTTCAGTTTAGCTGAAATTGTCGGAGGAACCATTCTGGGTGTAGCTAATTTCGGTTCCCTGTATTTCTTTATTTTAGCTCTGAATAACAGCAAATTAGACAGTTCAATCGTATTCGGGCTAAACAATATTTGTGTCGTATTGCTTTCAGTTGTAATCGGATCAGTTATCTTTAAAGAAAAACTTACAAAAGTTAATTTTGCAGGTATCATACTGGCATTGATAGCCATTCTGATATTAATGATCTACTGATGGAAGATACTTATAAAACAATAGAAAAACCTTCGGAAGGATTGTTCAAGGACAAGGGAAGCAAGTTCATTTCTTTTGCATTTACAGTAAATTCCGAAGATGAAATCAGAGAAATTGTTCAATCAATAAAGAAAGAACACCATTCGGCCCGACACCATTGTTATGCATGGCGATTAGGAGCCGAAAAATTGCTTTTCAGGGCCAACGACGACGGCGAACCATCTTCTACAGCAGGAAAGCCCATCTTAGGACAAATCCAGAGTTTCGATCTGACCAACATCCTGATTGTGGTTGTCAGGTATTTCGGCGGAACATTGCTCGGTGTGAGCGGCTTGATAAATGCTTACCGAAATGCGGCTTTAGATGCTATCATTCGTGCTGAAATTGTGGAGAAACTGGTTGAAAAATGGCTGCTTGTCGAATTTGATTACGGGGCCATGAACGAGGTGATGAAAATTTTCAAGGATGAAAAGCTGCCTCAGGAAGATCCGCAGTTCGACCTGAGATGCAGCATAAAAACACACATCAGGCTCAGCGAGTTAGACCGGATAGAACAAGCATTTTCAAAAATTGAAGGCATTACAGTTACTGCTGGTTAACAAGAGTGCGGCTGTTGATAACCTTTTCATAAAAATTGAACATCCCATGCAAATGGGTAATGAAAACAAGTTAATTTTGAATTTTAATGAAACACCTGATAAAACAATATTATCATTTTTTTGGTGAAGCTATTCACCGCGAAAAGATATTTTCTATTTCCCTAAATTGTTTTTATCAGTCAAACGATTTGACACATTTCAGATTATCCCAGGAATTTCCCATTCCAGTAAAAACCAACAGAGAAGCTATTTCTGTTGGTTTTTTTTTGCTTCAAACACACTTAAAAATCAAAACGCAAAATGAAGAAGAAAGACTTAATTTCGATTACTGATTATTCAAAAGAAGATTATCTGCACATTTTGGATCTCGCTGCCGATTTTGAAAAAAATCCAAACCAGAGACTACTTGAAGGCAAGGTAGTCGCTTCTTTGTTTTTTGAACCTTCCACCCGCACCCGACTGAGTTTCGAGACTGCTATCAACCGTTTGGGTGGCCGTATTATTGGTTTTTCTGATGCTGGCTCGTCGAGCGTTTCGAAAGGTGAAACACTGCATGATACGATCCGAATGGTAAGCAATTACGTCGACCTGATAGTGATGCGCCATCATCTGGAGGGCAGTGCAAGGTATGCAGCCGAAGTGGCGGATGTTCCGGTCATCAATGCCGGCGACGGAGCCAACCAGCACCCAACCCAAACCCTGCTCGATATGTATTCTATTCTGAAAACCCAGGGAACCCTCGACAACATCAACATTTTTATGATTGGCGACCTGAAATACGGACGCACCGTTCATTCTTTACTCATGGCTTTGTCGGAATTCGTAAATCCGATTTTCAATTTTATTGCTCCTGAAGAACTGGCAATGCCCGAAGAATACAAACTGTTCCTGAAAGAAAAGGGAATCCGGTTCTTCGAGCACACCGAAATCAACGAAAACATCAATCATGCTGACATTATATATATGACACGTGTTCAGAAAGAAAGGTTTATGGATCCGATCGAATACGAGAAAGTGAAAAATGTTTATATTCTGAGAAACAACATGTTGAACGACACCAAATCCAACATGCGTATCCTTCATCCGCTTCCAAGGATCAACGAAATTCATCCCGACGTTGACAAAAACGAAAAAGCATACTATTTTACACAAGCCAAAAACGGCGTTTACACCCGTCAGGCAATCATTGCACATATCCTCAACCTTAAATAAATACAGCCATGAGCGATAGTTTAAAAAAGAAACTAAAACTGAAAGTCAGTGCAATCAACGATGGCACTGTAATCGATCACATTCCTTCTGAAAATCTGTTCAAAGTAATATCTATTCTGGGGCTCGAAAAAGTGAAATCTCAAATTACGTTTGGGTTTAACTTCGAAAGCGAAAAAATGGGAAGCAAAGCCATTATCAAAGTTTCGGATGTATTTTTTGAAGACGACGAAATCAACAAAATTTCGCTGATTGCCAGAAATGCCAAGCTAAACATCATCCGCGATTACGAAGTTGTGGAGAAGCGGGTGGTGGAAGTTCCTGATAAAGTGATTGGTATCGTAAAATGTTTTAATCCGAAGTGTATTACAAACAACGAAGAAATTACCACCTATTTCAATGTTATCTCGAAAAATCCACTCGACCTGAAGTGTAAATATTGCGAGAAAATTACCCACGAACACCAAATGGTGATAAAATAACGAAAGAATGACAGCAACAAATTTTACTGAAGTCTTCCAAAAAATAGCTGCACTGGTTGAAATCAATCCTGAAGATTTACTTCTCCGGGTCTGCGAACTTCTAAAACAGGAAGTTTACCATTACGACTGGGTGGGTTTTTACATTCTTGACCAGAAAAAAAATGAACTTGTATTGGGGCCTTTTGTGGGAAAACCGACCCAGCACACCCACATCGCGGTTGGAAAGGGCATTTGCGGACAGGTAGCCGAAAGTGGCCTGACCATGGTAGTTCAGGATGT
>CAMDGL010000027.1 GCA_945897845.1 Chitinophaga pinensis
CATTGGCTACGTTTCCTAATTGTGCTATCTGTGCTATTCACATGAAGCTGCTCAAGTGCCTCAATCTCCTCTGTTTTCAGTATTATATATCTCATAATGAGATAAATGTACTCATATTAATGCAGATAAACAACAAAATACGACATTATATTATACTTATTACTTATCTAAAAAAAATCCTAAATTTAATTTTCAAATAAATCAAATTTGTCTTTAAGTAATTCAACCTTTTATTTTGCATTATGAAGGAAGATTCAAAAAAAGAAGTAATAGTCACTCTGGTTAGTAGCATATTGATAGTTATAACGACAGTTACTATGGGAATAATTTCTAAAGAAAAAGAAATTAAACAAGTTTTCATCAACTCACCTGCCCTTGATAACGTAAATTTTATTGAATATTTTGGACTTAAAAAGGATAAGGTTTATAATTATTCAGTTACTGAGACATCCTACTCAGATGAGACTCAAACAAAGTATATTAAAGATGAATTTAAAGTAAGGATAAAAGTTGTCGATGAGTACAAGATAAATAAAGGAGCCTTATATATTTTGGATAATGATATATTAAATCCTACGAGGACTAAGAGTACTCAAGGTATTCTAATTGTAAGCAATTTAGTATATTTTATTGATACCGTTGATGTTAAGGCCATCAATAGATCAAAGAAAAATTCCGATTTCATGCCAGATTTTGGAGATGAAACTAAACCAAATTTCATTTTACCTTTTTTTGATGGCCAGAAAATTGAAAATAATGGAATTAATCAGTTTTTTAGGTCAGACAATTTATATCAATGTTATGTCCAAAAAGAAGGAAGTAGTAATTATTTTGATGGAGAAAAAATGATTGAATTACCAAGATATAGGCTCTTTTACTTAACGCTACCAGATACTGAATATATTGAGTTTATACCATATATTGGAATACATGAAATAAATTATCATCATAATGGTACGAAAATAGAGCTTAATATCAGAATGATTGATAATGAAGAAGATTAAATAATAGAATTCATATCCGAAATAAAACACATAGAGTCCAAAATATTTTTTTATTCTGATAGAAATATAGTTACTATTCAGTCACAGACAAGATAGCAATTAGCTTGATAGCAACGAATGGGTTTTGATTGTTTTTTATTGCCGTATCGATCACCGATCGAATCACCGCATACGAATCTGATCCTTCAATTGATTTAAAAAAGTTGCTGACTTTTTGTTTGACTTTGACGTTTCGGATGGCTCTTTCGGAAGCATTGTTGTCAGGTGGAATATCCGGGTTTTCTAAAAATGGGAAAACATAGCTGGAATATTTGACCATCCGTTTTTGAAACGTTTCCAGTTCTTTGATTTTTTGATCTATAGTTTCTGTCAGGAGTTGCGAAAAGGTTTGATTGATTTCACCTGATTTTTCATGCGTTACCTGATTTTCCTTTCTCAAGCAGAGAGCCTGGACAATTAGTTGAGACAAGCGGGGAGCCCAGTTGTTCTCGGGATACTTTTGGGTGAAAAACTTCAGTTCACGTAGTAGGTGTGCAGTACACAATTGATGTGAAGTTTTGTTTTCTTTAAAGTACGCGGCCCAGCAATCGGTAACCAGCATTTTGTTGTCAAAGCCTTCGGGCATAATTTCAGAAATTGCTTTTGATCCACGGCTTTCATTGATAGCAATATAGGTTGCACGTGTGTTCTGAAAGACCCATACCCAATGGTTTTTCCCGTTAATGTTAACCCCTGTTTCATCGGCTCCGGTTACTTTGCCATTTACTACCATTTGCCTGATAGTTTCATAAATCGGAAGGGCTTTCTGTTTCATTTTTTCAAGCAGATAGCAAACCCCACCGGTACTGAGCGATAGGTTGAATAGGGACGAGAGCAGTTCTGTTATGCGTTCAACGGGCAGGTATTGGCGCACGCTTAGGTAAGAAACCAGTGATTGCACATTGGGGCCATAACTTACAGGGGCAACGATACCTTCAGGGTAAGATGCCTTGTTGCAGTGGCCGCACTTGCAATGCACTTCGAATAAATGATGTTCTGTAACTATTGGCTGTATCGGCGGAATATCAATCACTTGCCTACGCCCAATAAACAGGTGTTGGTAGCCGCTAAGATCCTCGCCACAGCAAGTGCAGTAGTTGGGGCTGTGTTCCAGAACTGAATCAGGGGTTTGGGACATCTTTAGGGTAGTGCCTTCGTGCCCTGGTTGACCTCCAGGCTTTTTTCCCGACGGTTCGCGCAGGCTTTGTGTTTTTTGCAGTTTTGGCAAATCGCTTGATGGAGGTTTGTGGCTGTTGCCGCTATTCTTGGGTGTACGGTATTTTTCAAGTTTCTGCTTTAACTCCTGGTTTTCTTGGGTGAGGACCATATTCGCCTTCAAAAGTCGGGCATTGGTGTTCTTCAGGTCTTCAATCTCATTGATTAGTTTGAAAACAACAGAATAAAGCTCTTTTATTTGTTGACCTTGATCCATTTCTCTTTGCATTTGCACAAAGGTGGATGAATCAAACATCATAAGAAAATAATATAGCACAGAGTTATTAACAGCCTGTTAGGCAATGTCATAATATGAATATAAAAACCAAACTTAAGCCCTTAAGAATCGCATAAACGAAATTCAGATGAATAAAAAACACCATCCATGAAAACCTCCTGGGCTTTCAGTTTTTTGATGGGAAAAGTTATCAACAATTTCAAAATAGCTTATGGTTAAGCTAACTCAAAAAACACATTTACTAACAACGACTGAATGGTAACGATGAGTCTATATCGCGAAAAAATGCTAAACATTGGGATTATGTTTATGTGTCCGATGAAGTTCTAGATATTTATGAGCAAGATGATAAATACCATGTTTGTCCAGAATCGGGAGGAGTCGGATATAAAAATCAATGGTCAGTTTCGCAAGCTTCAAGAGTAGGTAGAAATCATATAAGAATTGAGCTTTTTAAACTTTATGAAGGAACTCCATCTGAGGTTATTGCTTATTGGAATAAATTTTCAGTTGACGAATCGAAAGTCGATTTTGATGCAGAGAATATAGCTGAAAAATCAAAAAGACTTGTTTATGCATATCTAGATTTTGCGGAATGGTTATCTGCAATCATTTACAACTATTTTGACACATCTTTTACGACTGAACAAATTATAAAACTTGATAGGAAAAAACTCAATTACTATGGGTGGTTTATAGATGAGAGCATTAAACCGATAACTTATCATCTTGCCCATAAATTATCAAGACAAGCATTTCTATACCGAAGCAAGAAACTACAACTTTTTCTTGTTGAAAATCTAGTGGAAAAGAATATTCGCAAGATTGCGGTGGATATCTTTAAGATTGATTTAGGTAAGTTTAAGCAAAATGAGAAGGAAGAGTTTCGTAGCATAAAGCTTCTAAATCTAATACTTAATTATATTCGGATTGCGAGCGGAGCTGGATTGAATTTAAAAAATGACTCTGTTGAAATAAATTCGCGATTGGAAAAGGAGATTGTTGAAATGGAATTAGCCAATATGCTTAATGCCATTAACATTCTTAGACTATTGGATTCGCATCAAGCGGGAACGACATCTGATGTTAAAATGAGTAAAGCTTTAAAAACATTTGGAATTGAAACGAATGAAGTCAATGACAATTTTTTAGATGCATGTGAAATAATTTATGATAAAACTGAAATAGTATTAAGAGAAACAAAAAAATAAAAACTACATAACTTCAGCTACCCGCCGGCAGCAGTGGTTTCCGGTGTGTATCTTTCTGCCCAGACAGCTTACTGTCTTAACAGGAAATCGCCCGCAATCCGCATTTGTGCTATTCAGGAAATGATCCCTACAAACAACCCAGCAAATGATACTTGAAACAAAGCGACTGATAATTAGACCAATTGCACTTGATGACAAAGACGAGATATTCGAATATCGTTCGGATAGAGAGACCAATAAATACCAGGGCTGGATTCCAACAACCGTTGGCGACGTAGAAACCTTTATAGGAAAGATATCGAAACAAATTGATGAACCCGGAACCTGGTTTCAATTTGTCATTACAGAGAAAGAGACACAAAAAGTGGTTGGTGACATCGGTGTTCACTTTTTCGACAGTGAAAATAAGCAAGTTGAAATTGGATGTACTGTGAATAAGTACTTTCAGCACAAAGGATACGCAACCGAAGCTATTAAAAGGGTGATTGACTATTTATTTAAAGAATTGAGCAAACATCGGATGATTGCATCCATTGTCCCCGACAATAAGAATTCTATCCGGCTGGTTGAGCGAATTGGATTTCGCAAAGAAGCTCATTTTGTTGCGAGTTTATGGGTGAATGGAAAATGGGTGGATGATTTGATATACGCATTGATTGAGAAAGATTGGGAACAACTAAATTGGTGATTCCTGTTTTGCAAAACGGATATTGGTAGCGGTCATTGCAAAACGACCCAACGATTTGATATTTATACCGCTGAACCAAATGGGACACTAATCTGTTTCCAATTCATGGTAATCAAATCAGAAAAACAAATTACGGCGATGAAAAATAAAAAGGTGTTGTCACTGGCACAACGTGAAGAACTAATCAGCACATTGAAAGCCCGTTTTGAGAAGAACATGAACCGACACGAAGGTATTGAATGGGCCAATGTACAAGCAAAGCTGAATCTTCCGGGCGGCGAAGAAAAGCTGTTGTCGCTCAATGAAATGGAAAGAACCGGTGGTGAACCTGATGTTGTAGTCCCGACAGCTGTCGGGAATGATGGGGAAAAGGGTGAATACGTTTTTTATGATTGCTCAGCGGAAAGTCCCAAAGGGCGCAGAAGTGTTTGTTACGACCGTGAAGCGCTGGAGTCGAGAAAAGAAAATAAACCGGTAAACAGCGCTGTTGGTATGGCACTCGAAATGGGCATTGAACTCTTAACAGAAGAACAATACCGGGACTTGTCCCGAGTACTCGGGAGAATTTTCGATTTGAAAACGTCGAGTTGGGTGAAAACACCTGCGGAGATCAGAAAACTTGGCGGCGCCCTGTTTTGTGATTGTCGCTACAACCAGGTTTTCGTGTATCACAACGGTGCAGAATCTTACTATGCTGCAAGAGCTTTCCGCGGATCGTTAAGCGTCTGAATTTTTAAAATCCATTAGCCGTTGGAGCGTTAGCTATCAAAAAGCTGCAGAGCCGCCCCGATTAATCGGGGTAGTAAAAGAGTAGATAAAAGCTGGTAAGGTGCAGCGCACCGCAATACTACAAATAATATGTGCCTATATTTCGGTGCTCCGCACCTTTTGCGTGCATTGCATGATATATTCTACAAATATCAAGGTGCTCTGCACCTGAAAATGCTTGCATCCTTTTATCCATACCAAACGTTATAGGGACGAAAAATTTCCGGATAAATTTATCACAATCTCTTCGTGTTGCGGTAAGTTAGTTTATTCGTATTTTTGCACCCACATTTTAAATTCAAAACAATGAGCAAAGCAGAGATTTATACCAGCAAAGGTGTTATGAAAGTTAATTTTTACGATCAGGATGCACCCGGAACTGTTGCGAACTTTATCAAGTTATCGAAAAGTGGTTTCTACGATGGATTAACTTTCCATCGCGTGATTCCTGATTTTGTGATTCAGGGTGGTTGCCCCAACGGCACTGGCGCAGGTGGCCCGGGCTATAAAATTCCTTGCGAACTGGATGGCGAAAACCAATACCACGATCGCGGTGTCTTGTCGATGGCTCATGCCGGAAAAAATACAGGCGGATCGCAGTTTTTTGTTTGCCATAGTCGCCACAATACTTCGCACCTCGACCGCAAACACACCTGCTTCGGCAAAGTTTACGAAGGACTCGAAGTGATTGACGCCATCAGACAGGGAGATTTAATTGAGAAGATCGTTGTTATTGAAGAATAGATTTTAGAAACCCCGCCAAGTGCGGGGTTTTTTATGAATGCCGGGATCAAAATTTTGGTTTGGGGAAATGCATTTCACCCGAAATCATTATAGATTTGAATTCTTGATATAAGTACTTATATTTGTACCTGATTAGTAACTTATAAAACATTTAGTCATGATAGCAGCAAACTTTACTGAATTTAGGACCGGGCTTAAGAAGTTCCTTGACGAAGTTGAGGAAAACAACGAAACATTGGTTGTTAAAAGAGG
Organism: Chitinophaga pinensis; assembly: GCA_945897845.1. GTDB lineage: Bacteria > Bacteroidota > Bacteroidia > Bacteroidales > Prolixibacteraceae > Aquipluma. The sequence goes on from CAMDGL010000027.1 coordinate 6,160, forward strand.
AATTGGGAAAGGGACAGTCGTGATTTCATTGAATGAATATAATTCAATCATGGAAACAATGCATCTGCTAAGTTCAAGGGCAAATGCAGATCGATTGTACGAATCAATTCAGCAACTAAAGGAAGGAAAAGGGGTTACCAAACAATTGATAGAGGAATAATGAAAATTACCTTTTCTCCTAATTCATGGGAAGAGTATGTTTCCTGGCAAACCGAAGACAAAAAAATGCTTCGGAAAATTAATGAACTTATTAAAGATATTCAACGAAATCCCTTTGATGGCAAGGGCAAACCGGAACCTTTAAAATACGATTTGTCGGGCTACTGGTCTCGCCGGATTGATCGTGAACACAGATTGGTTTATGATTATTCTGAAAATGAACTCCAAATTATAAGCTGCCGATATCATTACGACCGATAAACGTCATCTGTATTCAGGATAATATTGGTAGTTTTGTTATTCTAATTCTCAATCATTGGTATGTCGGATAATTCGAAAGGGATCCTTTTAACATTGGGATCGGTTGTATTTTTTGCGCTGATGGCTGTTTTGGTAAAAGCGGTTCCCAATGTGTCGAGTTATCAAACCACCTTTTTCCGCTTTGCAATTGGACTTGGCATCCTCGGAATCTTATCTCTTTTCGGAATTATAAATCTCAGGTTTAACGACAAAAAGAACCTTTTCTGGCGCGGTATCGTTGGCGGTATCGCAGTTTATCTGTTCTATCTGGCCATTATAAAGCTCGGTGTTGGTAAGGGTTCCGTGTATATTTATTCGTATCCTATTTTTGCTACGCTTTTCAGCATGCTTATCCTGAAAGAAAAAGTGGAGCCCATCAAGTTTGTCGTCATATTTATTTCGTTTGCCGGACTGATTTTGCTATCGGTGGGAGGAAAAGGGTCGCTGGCCGGAATGGGAATTTACGAACTGATTGCCATTGCAGGATCAGTAACTACCGGGCTGGCGGTAGTGTTTGTGAAGAAGCTGCACGACAGCGATAATTCGTATGCCATTTTCTTTTCGCAGTGCATTGTCGGGTTTTGGTTATTTATGATACCTTCGGGAGCCACGCAAGCCAAAGGAGATATGTCGGAGTTGTTTCTATTGGTCCTTATAGGAATCGTTGCCACCATCGGGCAGTTGTTTATGACCGAAGGATACCGCTACGTGAATGTGGCCACCGGATCGTTGCTTCAGTCAATGGTTCCTGTCTTTAATCTGCTTTCAGGATGGTTGATTTTCCATGAACAGTTTACGCCCATTGAGATGACCGGAGCTTTTGTTATCGTCGGTTCCTGCCTTGCACTGGTCATCATCAACTTCAGGATTGGCAAAAAAACAAGAATTTTGAAATTGGTTGAATAATTTCGTTTAACTTAGTCATCCGATGAATTTATTAATTGATGATTGCCTGGTTTTAAATAGTTGAGCTTATAATAAGAATATTCATCGGATGATTTTTCGACCTATAAAAAGCTTCAAATCATGGAAAAGTGTAAAATTACGGTTCTGAAAAAGATGTTCAATAAAGAATTATTTGAGGAGTACTGTAGCTTAAACTTATCCGAACATTGCCATGGATGCCCGGATTTAAATGTAGGCCAGGAATTTTTGGTAGAAAATCACAACAAGATACCTGAAGGATTCTGTTCATGGGCGTGGGGGGATATTCAAAAAGATGTAACAACCATCATGTTTAACGGCAGTTTTCCATGGATGAAACAACCCGGAGTTGCTATTTCCAGTTGTTCTGACGGTTTTATGCCGGTGGTGTTTAAAATTGAAAAAGTAAATTTCTGATAATTTTCAATATAAATCAACTCATTACTAAAACATTAAACCAATGAAATTCAAAAAATCTGCTCTGTATTTGCTCGCTTTGACGGCAATATTCGGTCAAATGGCCTGTACACCGACCGATCTTTCAAAAGAAAACATTATCCCGAAACCTGTTTCAGTTGTTCCAACAGGCGATTCATTCGATCTGACCGACCAGACTGATATTTACGTTCAGGGAGAATCAGCAGAGCAACTTCAAATCGGGCAATACCTGGCCGATAAACTGAATCCTTCTACCGGATTGGGAATCGAAGTGAAAACAACCTCCGAAGTTCCTGCTTCCGGAAATATTTATTTGTCGTTGTCGGAAAACGACACAGAGTTGGGCGATGAAGGTTACGAACTGACGATCACCGAAAAATTGGTTAATCTGACTGCAAGAAAACCTGCCGGACTGTTTTACGGACTGCAAACCATTCGCCAACTTTTGCCCTCAAAAGTGGAGTTGGCAACAGCACAGCAAGGTCCCTGGAAAATGGCAACCGGAACGATCCGCGATTATCCTGTTTATGGCTATCGTGGTTCGATGCTCGATGTGGCCCGTCATTTCTTTGAAGTGGAGGAAGTAAAAAGTTTAATTGACCAGTTGGCAGCATACAAAATGAACGTTTTGCATTTGCATTTGTCCGACGATCAGGGATGGAGAATCGAAATCAAATCGTGGCCAAACCTTACCACACATGGCGGAAGTACCGAAGTTGGCGGCGGTCCGGGCGGATTTTATACTCAGGAACAATATTCCGACATTGTAAAATATGCTCAGGACAGGTTTATTACAATCGTTCCTGAAATTGACATGCCAGGCCATACCAATGCTGCATTGGCTTCGTATCCCGAATTGAACGCCGATGGAAAAGCCACCGAATTGTACACCGGAATCGAAGTTGGTTTTAGTTCACTGGACACGCACAAGGAAATTACCTACAAATTTATTGATGATGTAATCCGCGAGTTGGCTGCTTTAACCCCCGGTCAGTACATTCACATTGGTGGCGACGAATCACATTCTACCAAAATTGAAGATTACATTCCGTTTATTAACCGTGTTCAGGACATTGTAATTGCAAATGGCAAACAAGTGTTTGGATGGGACGAAATTGCACTTTCAACCTTAAAACCAAATACTGTTGTGCAATACTGGGCAAAAGCTGAAAATGCGATCAAAGGCGTTGAACAGGGTGCAAAAGTGCTGATGTCGCCTTCAAAAAATGCCTACCTCGACATGCAGTACGATTCTACAAGTACGTTTGGTTTGCATTGGGCTGCTTATATTGAAGTTGACAAAGGTTACAACTGGGATCCGGCCAATCTGGTTCCTGAAATTAAAAGGGAAAACATTATTGGCATCGAAGCGCCGCTTTGGTCTGAAACTGTATCGAACCGTTACGAAGCCGAATACCTTATTTTTCCACGTTTGCTGGGTTATGCCGAAATTGGCTGGACACCAGTCGAATTGCGCAACTGGGACGAGTACAAAGTTCGTTTGGCAAACCATGGTGAACGCATGAAAGCAATGAATATCAGTTTCTATCCGTCGAAACTGGTGGACTGGGAAGGTACAGGTAAAAAATAGGTTTTTAATGATATCCAATTCTTTATGTATAAGATTATTGGAATTTGGTTACTTTTAATCCATGATTTAAGTTTTTGGATATGATACATAAGGTAAGGCTGAGGAATTTCAAAAGAATTGAAGATGAAATTTTCGAATTAACTGATTTTGACTTATTAGTAGGTGCAAACAATAGTGGAAAAAGTACATTGTTACAGGCATTAGCTATTTGGCAATATTGTGTTGATCAATTTAGAAGATCCAAAAGGAGGGGCAATAGTGGGATACAAATAGTATTGCCTAATTTTACTGCATTACCTTTACCTGAATTCGTGCTTCTTTGGAAAGATAAAACTGAAAGGCGTTATCCCGAAATTGATGGCAAAAAAAGGCAAGAATTTATTTTAGTGGAAATTGAAGTTTTTTGGCTTGATGAATTGAAGGAAGAAAAATCATTAAATGTGCAACTTCGGTATCAAAGCCCTCAATCTGTTTATGCCATTCCAGGCAAAGGTTGGACGAATTTCAAATCATTGGAAGGAACCGTTGGTTTCCCAAAGATAGTATATGTACCACCATTCTCAGGATTAGAACCTAATGAGATATGGTATGATGATGCAAACGTCAGGAAAAATGTAGGAAAAGCTCAGCCAGGATCTGTGTTGAGGAACTTGCTGTATCGTGTAGTTGATAAAGATATCGATATTAAGAACAATCAGGATTGGAATGAAATCTATAATCGTGTATTGGAATGGTTCGGTGTCAGTTTGAATTCGCCACAATACGAAAAGGGTGAAAGTATTGATATCGAATTGACTTTTAATTCGAACGGGAAAGATTTTGATATTATTTCCGGTGGAAGTGGATTTCATCAGATACTTACGTTACTTGCCTTTTTTTACGGCTATCCGGGTATTACTACTATTTTGTTTGATGAACCCGATGCTCACTTGCATGTAAATCTTCAAAAGAAAATTCTAAGTTATTTCAAACAACAAAAAAAGGTTCAATTTCTAATAGCAACTCACGCTGAAGAGTTTATTAAAGGCGTTGAAGTAAATTCTATTATTTCAATGCTTTCAGGAAAGCCAAAGAGAGTTCAGGCAACTGAATCCGTTGTTAAAGCAATGAGTGATGTTGACAATATGGTTGTAATAAAAACCAAGCAATCTCCATATATTCTTTATTTAGAAGGAGAAGATGATGAAAGGCTGCTTTCTGCCTGGGCACTAACACTGGGAAAGTCGGAGTTGTTAGCAACGTTTTATATCCAGACCTTGGGTGGCTCAACAAAGGAAGAGATGAAAAGACGTTCTGATACACATTTTAATGCTTTGAAACAAATTCATGGCAATGTAAAGAGGATAGTCCTTTTCGACTTTGATTCGGAGATCTCTTTTCATCCCCAACCAGAAAATCCGGTTATTAAAGAATGGAAGCGAAAAAATATCGAGAACTATCTTTTAGTCCCTGATGCTTGGAAGAAAGCAATATTGGATGTTCTGAATTGTTCTGAATTTGATTTGTATAATAACTTCTATCAAGAGATTATTGATGAATTTTTTAATGAACAAGGACTACTCCTTCCAAAGGGATTTACCTGGAGCAATTTAAAAGCAAATATCTTTCAGGCTGTTGACGGTAAGCGTATTCTGTTTGAGAATTCAGATTCTTTGTTCCAACGATTGAAAGCACAAAATAACTTGACAGTGAACAGAGAAAAGGTTTCAATCAATATGGATATTGATATGATTCACAAAGATATCGTAAGCTTATTTCAGGACTTGTCTTCAATAGTTGATTAAATTGGCTTTCAGAAAATGGAATATCTTCTCCTTCCAAATTTGTAATCAGAAGAAAAAATAGAAATTTGATTGCAATCGTATAAATTTTAAACCAAACGCTCCTTTTAAGGGGCGTTTGTTGTTTTATATTGAATATATTTATAGAAATGATTTCACATTAACCGATGAGAACTCTCACTTCTACAATACTTTTCATGCTGTTCTTTTTCGTTCAGCTTTCGGCACAGGATATCGAAAGCTGGATCAATTCAAAGAAACCGCTCCTGTTCGAAAAATTATACGTTCATGTCGATCGTGAATTGTATGCTCCCGGCGATAGAATCTGGATGAAAACCTGCCAGGTAAACGGAATCACGCATAAACTGAATTCAAATTTCAGGAATGTTTTTATACAACTTGTTGCTGAAGACGGGAAGGTTGTTAAAGATTTAATGCTCTTTTCAATCAAGGGTCAGGCGATGGGGGAATTCAGAACAGATTCGATACCAGGCGGAATGTACACCATCAGGGCAACTACCAAATACCTCGAAAACTATGGCGAGGATGCTTGTTTTCATAAGAAAATATGGATAAGCGAAGCACTTAAGTCGGTTGAAATAGGCGAAAAAGCATTGACAGATAATTCGAAAATTGAACTTGCTTTTTTGCCTGAAAGTGGAAATTTGGTGCTCAATGCGGCAAATACAGTGGCATTTAAAGCTATCGACCAAAAAGGCAGAGGAATTTATGTGAGTGGAAAAATACTCGATGATTTGGGCGATACCATTGTTTCCTTCAGCACCAGTTATCTTGGAATGGGCAAATTTCTACTGATGCCTTCCGACGGAAAAACTTACTACGCTGTCATCGATCAGAATCCGGGAATGAAAATCAGGCTCGAGTCTGCCAAAACGGATGGAATCTGCTTGAATTACAAGGATTACGCAGAAACCTTGCTTTTCACAATGTCATCGAATATGAAATTGACAGGCAACCATCCATTCTATTTTGTGGCATCACACAAAGGAATCGTGTTGTTTTATAAGAAAATTGAAATGGCTGATTATACGCAAGCGCTCAATTTAAGTAAAAGCCTGTTTCCAAAAGGCATTTCAAAAATTTCACTGCTTGATACTACCTTCCGCCAAATGGCCGAACGGTTAATATTTGTTGACGATGGCACTGCCGATATTATCAAACTTCAATTAAACAAACAGGAATTCAACCCGCGGGAAGAAGTAAATATCAGCGCCGAAGCGCTTATTGCATCCAACGATTCAATCAATTCGACACTGTCGGTGGCTGTGGTAAACAAAAGTTATTTTGGATTGGGAGGCAATAGCCAAACCATAAAAAGTTATTTGCTGCTTGACTCCGATTTAAAAGGCGCGATTGAATTCCCCGCATCGTATTTTGTCGGTGACGAGTTACTTTCTTCTGCTGAAAAGCTTGATTTGCTGATGATGGTAAACGGATGGAGAACCTATATCTGGGATGATGTTGAGGTTGCAAAAACTCCGGATCTGGACGATTGGAACGATGCCGGAATTCATGTCAAAGGCTTTGTGAAGAAGCTCTTGTGGGAAGCTCTTTTGCCCGAAGCTGAGGTGACACTTGCATCAGCCGGTGGTAATTTTATAATCGATAAAACGACGACCAATGAACTTGGCCGGTTCAATTTTGAGCGGATTTACCTCAGAAATATTACCAGGGTAATGGTGAGTGCCAAAACAAAGAACGGAACACGGAATACCGAAATAAGGCTTGACCCGGAGTTGAAAATGGACACGGTCATTTCGCTTGGGACAATGGAAAATACTTGTTTTAATATTGAACTAAACACGAATTTTAACCGGATCAGTTCATTCAGGAGAATGAAGGAGTTGGGATTTAATCCTGAAAAAGGAAGCATTTTGCTGTCGGATGTTGACATTGTTGAAAAGCGGATTCTCAGGGATGACGGCCATTTCAGGATATATCAGACACCTGACAAATCGCTGACCGTAACACAAGACGATTACCAGTATGAAAATGTGATTGATTATTTGAACGGCAAAGTGGCGGGAATAGTTATTTCGGGCGATCAAATTTCGATCAGGGGCGGGGGAATGCCTCTTTTTATGATTGATGGAATTGAAGTAAATGCGCTTGGTGGCGGTGCTGAAGGAATAATCAGGGAAATAAAGAGTCTCCGGATGAGCGAGATTGACAAAGTGGAGATTCTGAAGAGTGGGGTGAACATGGCTATTTTCGGATCGAAAGGTGCAGATGGAGTGATTGCCATTTACCGAAAGACCGGATCGTCGAATAATTATGCTGATAATTACGTGAAAGGCAGGATTATAACAAATATCCAGGGCTTCCACAAGGCAATGAAATTCTATTCGCCCGGCTACACGCCCGATAATATCAACAATCCGCAGCCAGATTACCGGCCCACTTTATACTGGGATCCGGAGTTGCTTTTTGAAAACGGGAAAGCCGATTTCGGGTTTTTCACTTCCGACGAACTGGCCCAATATGTAATTTTTGTGGAAGGCATCACCAAAAACGGAAAAATCTGTTTCGGTACCACCAGTTTTAGCGTGAACAAAAAATAATTTTCAAACTAATTCAACCTCAGCACCGATCCGATTTTTAGTGTTTTTTGGGCGGTAATGTTGTTTACCGAACAAAGTTTTTTAACCGAAGTGTTGTATTTTCTGGCTATAACCGACAACGTATCACCTTTCCTGATCACATGTTTCGTGGATTTTTTGGTACTAACGTTGGCGGGAATTGCGGGAATGCTTTGATTTGCAGAAACAATCAGTTTCGTTTCAATTGGCTGTTTTTTATTGAAGTTCTCAGGATCGATTTCCCACTGTTTGTTTTTATAGTAAATATGGTTGCTGCGTAATGCATATCTGTTAAAATCGATGTATTTGTTCGAGTCAAACGGCTCGCCAAAAAGTCGGGTTTCAAAGTGAAGGTGATCGCAGGTTGCCCTTCCGGTTCTTCCGCCCAGCCCAATCAAATCGCCAGCCTTGATAGTGTCGTTTATTTTTACACTAATTGACTTCAGGTGACCATAAATTGTTTCGAGACCGTTGCTATGCCTTACCAATACAAGGTTTCCATAGCCGCTGAAACGTTTTGCAAGCCTTACTTTTCCATCGAATGCACAACGCACCGAGTCGCCCGAGTTTAATTTTATATCTGTTCCGGTGTGCATTCTTCGTCCACGGTGGCCGAATTTTGAAATTACTTTCCCAATTACCGGTGACACGAAAGGATGATCGTAAACTTCTGTTAGTCTGATGGTAACCAGGTCGTCCTTGGGAGGAAGTGTGGTTAACGGATACCTGATTTGGGTGCTGTTCCAGATGTTGTGGTAAAAAGTTTCATCGTTCGAAAGGAGAGAGTCGTTTGATAAATTTTCAATTGAGATGAGGAGCGAATCCAATTCGCCAGGTTCAATTTCGGTATTGATAGTATCCTGCAGGATTTGTTGTGAATAGGTAAAAATGGAAAATAACAGACCTATTGATAGGGTAATAATTCGTAACTTCATTTTCAAAATTTGGGTTTATTAACTAGCTCAAAAATTTGAACGGAAGGTAAAAGTAATGTTTTCATTATTTATTTAAGCATTTATACTTAAATACATCGGGTTTTTAACAAACAATAACACCTTTTAATACATTTGCACCAGTTTAAAAGGAGAATTATTTATAGATGGATAACAGGGTTTTTCGCAAGGTTTTGAAGTACTTAAGTTTCGGATTTGCAGGCGTTTTCGCGTTAATTGGTTTGGTTTTGACAATGGCTTTTTTTGCAGTAAAATTTCATTTGACCAACGATCCTGGGGTGGTTGACCTGAATGACCGCTATTTTCAGGAAATTAAAGACAAATATGGAAAATCATCGGAAGAGGATGCCGAAAAGGTAAATTTCAGTGAGGCTCGTTTGTTGCACAATCTTTCGGTTTTGAACAGGTATTACCCGGCAAATGCTTATTACATCCAGAATGCTTATTATAAAAGTAAAAACCTGAGAGAGGCTCAGCAAATGATTCGTGCAGTTAACCTTCATTTGCAAGACAACCCGGAGTATCATGCGGAAGTTAACAACTTTGAAGAAAGCAGCAATCCGAAACAAGTGCAGGTAAAAACAGGAAGTGTTTTTGAATGGATGAACATTAAAGAATGGCAGGACTTTAAACTTGCCGTTGCCAAAGACAAACATTTGATTGACTCGGCTGCGCTAATGACAGGCGTTGAGCCCCGGCTGATTGTTTCTGTGTTGGTTGGCGAACAAATCCGCTTGTTCAATTCGAGCCGCGAAGCTTATAAAAAATGGATCGGCCCTTTAAAAATCCTTTCGGTTGAAACGACTTTTTCGTTGGGTGTAACCGGTATTAAAGTTCCAACGGCACAAACGATTGAAAAAAACCTTTACGACAGCACCTCGGTTTTTTATCTGGGCGAAAAATACGAGCACCTGCTCGACTTCCAAACCAAAAACATTTCTCAGGAACGGTTCAACCGGCTGACTTCTTACAAGAACCACTATTACTCCTACTTGTATGCTGCGCTCAACGTGAAGCAGATCAAGATGCAATGGGAAAAATCAGGATATCCGATACACGATCGTCCGGAGATTCTGGCTACCTTGTACAACATCGGTTACGAAGTTTCAATTCCAAAGGAAAATCCGGTGGTGGGTGGTTCGGGCATAAATATCAAAGGCAAAAAGTATTCTTTTGGAGCGGTAGCCTACGAATTCTATTATTCTGGAGAATTGTACGAACTTTTCCCCTTTAAAAATGCGAAATTCGATTTTACGGATGTGTAAATCAAAAACTGCAAAATACAATTCCGGAAGCATTTCATTTTTTTTGTTTTTCCTGATGATCCTGACTTCCTTGGGAGCAAGGGCACAAAACAAATGGATAAGCGAAATTCATTGGATCAACCTGATGGACGGATTGCAGCTTGCAGAACCTGATGCTCCGAAGAAATCGGTGGTAAACGATTCAAAACTGACCATCCTGAAAATTGATCCCCGGAAATTTGAATTTGAATTTCTGACGGCCTCAGAACATGGCAAACATCCGCGTACAGCTCCCGATTGGGCAAAGGAGTTCAGCATGAACGTCATCATCAATGCCGGAATGTACAACTACAATAGAACACAGTCGAACAAAGGCTACCTGAAGAGCCGCGACCATCTGAACAATCCGGTGAAAGCTTCCTATTACAATGCGATGATGGCCATGCATCCGAAAGATCCAGAGAGATTGCCTTTCGAAATAATTGATATTACTTGTCAGAGCTGGGAAGTGGTAAAAACACAGTACCATTCTTTGTGCCAGGGAATGCGCATGATCAGCTGTTCAGGAGAAGGAATGGCTTTTACCAAAAGGCCCGATCAGTCGTGCAGCATGATACTGACCGCCACCGATACTTCAGGAAATTTGTACATTGTTTTTACCCGATCGCCTTATACTCACCTTGACATGATCGCCTTTTTAATTGGGATGCCACTGGATATCCGCACAGCAGTTTATCTGGAAGGTGGCCCCGAAACAAGTTTATACGTGAACACCGGCGACACGGTAATCGCCAAATACGGAAGCTATGTTTCCAACACCTGCGACAACGACGACAACGACCATTTTAGAAAAATACCCAACGTAATTTCTCTCCGGAAAAGAAAATAAATATTTTCGTATCTTGCACGTTATTATTGAATTGTAGCATTCTTCCGCTGAATTATTTTTCCGGCAGAGAATCAATTTTTTAACGCGTGTATTATGAAAAAAGAAACCAACTTTCCAACTACGAATCAGGAATCTGCCGATTCATTAAATAAGATTACTTCCCCTTTATCACTTGAACAATTTCCTGTTGTTGGCATTGGCGCATCTGCCGGCGGATTAGAAGCGCTTGAGCAATTTTTCAGCAATATGCCTGCTGACAGCGGGATGGCATTTGTGGTTATCCAGCACCTCGACCCCACACATAAGGGTATTATGTGCGAACTGCTTCAGCGGTTCGCCAAAATGCAGGTTTATACGGTAACCGACCGGATGAAAGTAAAACCAAACAGTGTATATGTAATTCCACCAAACAGAAGCATGTCGATACTGAGAAATACGCTGCATTTGTTCGAGCCAATTGAAACGCGCGGATTACGGTTGCCGATCGATTTCTTTTTCCGTTCGCTCGCCGACGACAGGCAGGAACAGAGCATTGGCGTGATCCTCTCGGGCATGGGTTCTGATGGAAGCATGGGACTGAGAGCCATCAAGGAAAAGGCAGGAATGGTACTGGTGCAGGATCCTGAAATGGCCAAATTCGACAGCATGCCCCGCGCAGCCATCGATGCAGTAATGGTTGATGTGGTGGCTCCGGCATACGAGTTACCCGACAAGTTATTGGCGATTAATAAGCTTCCGGTATTGGCAACCTCTAAAACCATTCAATTGTTAGAGAAAGACACCAGCTCGCTCGAAAAAATCATTATCCTACTGCGTTCTCAAACCGGGCACGACTTCTCGCTCTATAAAAAAACTACGTTGTACCGCCGTATCGAACGTCGTATGGGCATTCACCAGATACTTAAAATCGCATCGTACGTGCGTTATTTGCAGGAAAACCCAGTGGAAGTGGACATACTTTTCAGGGAGCTGTTGATTGGAGTGACCAGTTTTTTCAGGGATACCACCGTTTGGGAAAAGTTGAAGGAGAATATTCTACCTTCAATGTTTGCTAAATTGCCTCATGGGCATGTATTAAGAGCATGGATACCAGCTTGCTCGACAGGTGAAGAGGCTTATTCGCTGGCAATTATTTTTAAGGAAGCGCTGGAAAAGTTGAATCTGACCAGGCACTTTTCGTTACAGATATTCGCTACCGATCTCGATAGCACTGCCATCGAAAAAGCACGTAAAGGAGTCTATCCGGCTAACATTGTCACCGATGTTTCGTTAAGCCGGCTGAACCGGTTTTTTGTAAAAAGCGACGACCAATACCGTGTAAATGCAGAGATACGCGAAATGGTGGTTTTTGCACCTCAAAATGTAATTAAAGACCCGCCATTCACAAAACTCGACTTTCTTTCCTGCCGAAACCTGATGATATACATGGATGCGGAATTGCAGAAAAAACTTTTGGCGCTGTTCCATTACGGACTCAATCCCGGCGGATTGCTGTTGCTTGGGAGCGCTGAAACCAACGGGGCACAGCCAGATCTATTCACCCCGGTTGATTCAAAACTGAGAATTTACCAGCGTATCGGTTCGGCCAAAGCTGAAGAACTCTTCGATTTTCCAAGTTCATTCGCCCACTCGAAATTGGGAATGATTGAAACCGTGCCAGTCGCCAAAGTTCCCGACAATGTACAAACACTCACCGATCAGTTGCTTTTACAACATTTTTCGCCTGCAAGTGTGTTGGTAACCGAAAAAGGCGATATCATTTATATCACCGGAAGTACCGGGAAATATCTGGAACCGGCTGCCGGCAAAGCCAACATGAACCTGTTTGCAATGGCGCGCGAGGGATTGCGAAACCAGCTTCCCGGCGCTTTCAGAAAAGCCATGCAAAACTATGAAAAGGTGGTTTTACACAACATCAAAGTTGGGAGTAATGGAGGTGCCTTGTTTACCGATGTAACCATTCAGCAAGTAGAAAAACCAGCCACTTTGAAAGGCAAAATTTTGGTGTTTTTTGCCGATGTGCCAAATGCCAATCTAAAAAATCCTGAACACAGAGGAGAAAATATT
>CAMDGL010000028.1 GCA_945897845.1 Chitinophaga pinensis
TTCAGGAGTTTGTCGAGATTGAAACAGCTTGTAATTGGTACATCAACACGTGCCGACCATCCGCAGGTAATGAACGCTGCCATCAGGATTTATGCCGATGCTGCCAACTCAAAAACCAAGCTTGAAAATGGCTTTGAACTTACCGATTACGATAACCGTGTACTGAAATTTGCCGACGATTATTCAAGAGAGATACTGGCAATTGACGTAAATCTAGAAATTGACCAAATGCTTGACAAGACCTGGAAATTATTCATGATTTACCTTACAATTGACGAAGTTGGCATAAAGAAGGAATTTACTGACCTGTACTGGAAGAATTGAAAGGATATGAAACTGCATATCAAATATAACAAAACGGCATTGCGTGAATTTCAGAAAAAGCTGCAAATCAGGGAACGGGCGCTTCCAACATTGAAAAACAAGGAGGCGGCTTTCAGGGCGATGGTTATCGAGGCCAAACGGGAGCTGCTCAAAGCCCGCGAATTTTATGCCAGTGTCCTGAATACCATAAGTCCGTGGAGTGCATTGTGGCAGGAGTACAATCAAAATCTGGCATTCATAAAAAATGTCGATTCCAGAGAGGTTAAAATTGCCGGTTTGCGCATTCCCGAATTTGAAAATATTGATTTTGAAGAGTCCGGATTTAGCATTTTCAGCAATCCGTTTTGGTTCAATGAGGGGGTAAAGGTGGTTGAAGAATTGATGGAGACCATTGTTCGCAGGGAATTTATGGAAAATAAATTGAGGTTGCTGGAGATGGCGCGTAAAAAAGCTACCCAGAAAGTTAACCTGTACGAAAAAGTTCAGATTCCGGCTTTGAGAGAAGCGATCAAACAAATAAAGCGATACCTCGAAGACGAGGAAAACCTTGCCAAAGCCGGTCAAAAGCTATTGAAAGTTAAACTTGAAAAAGCACAATTGTCATGATAAGCCCGATGGTATATTTTACATTTGCGGTTTTTTATGCACAGTATGAAAAATTTCTGGAAGATATTCAGGAAATGGAAATCGTGCATGTAAAGGAACGTGAAGTTGGTCCTTTGCAGAAAGAACTTTCTGAACTTCAGGGTGATTATTATGCAGTTTCAACTGTATTGAAAGAAATGCTTAGGCGAGGAACTGAAATTCGTATTTCAAAATCGACACTTTCCTGGGAAAAGATACTGGAAGAATACAATTCATGCAAAAAAACGGGACTCGATTTACGCAAGAAAAAGGAAGACCTTGAGTTGCTTGAAGGCCAGATTCTGCCTTGGGGCGAGTACTCATTAGATGCCATCGCCCGACTCCGGAAATCTGGAATTCAAATACATTTTTTCAAGATTAAAGAAATGGATTTTGATGAAAGTTGGCCTGATAAATACCCACTTGAAATAGTAAGCAACTATAAATCTGAAATTTATTTCGTGTATTTTGGAGATAAATCCAGGGATTTCCAAAAAGCGGAAGAATTGGACTGCCCGACAATTGAGTTGGCGGCTGTGAGTAAATCAATGGCTGAATTGAAAAATAAAATCAGTCAGAATGAAGAAAAGTTAAATGCGCTGGCTGAATCCGGAACTCAGGTATTGAATAAAAAATCGCAGGAATTGGGCACGAGAATTAAATATTTAAAAGTGCTCAATGACCATACAACTGCGATTGGCGAGGGAAAAGTGAAAGTACTTGAAGGCTGGGTTCCCGAATCGGAGCAACAACTTTTAATCGGCTATCTTGACTTAAACGGAATTCTATATACCAGTCATTATGCGACTTTAGATTCTCACCCTCCGGTAAAGCTGGCAAATAGCCAATTCGGATCATTGTTTGAGCCCATCGGCAAACTATTTTCTTTGCCTGCCTATAAAGAAATAGACCTGACGATTTATTTTGCCCCGTTTTTTCTGCTGTTTTTCGGATTTTGCCTTGGCGACGGTGGTTATGGTATATTAATATTTTTGGTAACAACATTCTATAAACGAAAGGCTTCCGTAAAATTGATGCCATACCTTTCGCTGGCACAATATTTTGGAATTTCCACTTTGGTGATGGGTATCATATTTGGCAACTTTTTCGGTATCGAACTTGGAAAAGTCGCTTTTCTTTCACCCTTTAAATACTATTTTCTCGACAGTAATAAAGTATTTTACCTTTCGCTGATTTTTGGTGGAATCCAAATTTTATTCGGTCTCTGTTTAAAAATAGCCAATCAGATTAAACAAAACGGTATTTTATATGGCATGGGAACCATTGGCTGGTTGATTTTGATTCTAAATCTTCTGACTTCTGCCCTTTTAAAAAAAACAGGCACTCCGGCTTCATCTGTAAGCGAACTTTTAGGCAACGGAATTTCAGTTATCTCGATACTTTTGATTCTATTTTTTACCGATCCCGGTGCAAAAATTCATCTGCGTTTTGCAAGTGGACTCTGGAGTATTTACAGCACTGTGACAGGTATATTTGGCGATATGTTGTCTTATATCAGGTTGTTTGCGCTCGGAATTTCAAGTTCAATACTTGGGTTGGTTGTCAATCAGATGGCCTTGTCGTTTCTGGGAATAAAAGTAATTGGGCCAATCCTTTTTCTCCTGGTTGCTGTTTTGGGGCATTTGGGAAACCTTGTTATTTCGTCGCTCGGCTCGTTTGTGCACCCTTTGCGTTTGACCCTGGTTGAGTTCTATAAAAATGCAGGGTTTTCCGGTGGTGGAAAAGAATACAATCCATTTTCGAAAATCAAACCAATTAAATATTAAAACCATGGAACTACCTTATTTATTGGCCTATCTTGGCTTGGCGATTATGGTCATATTTTCAGGAATTGGCAGTGCAATTGGCGTTACGAAAGGAGGAAATGCCACTATTGGAGCTTTAAAAAAGAATGAAGAAGCATTTGGCAGTTATATGCTTTTAAGTGCGCTTCCCGGAACGCAGGGATTGTACGGATTTGCAGGTTTTTTTATCATGAATAACCTGTTGGGTACCATTGAAACGGTAACTGTTGAGCATGGTTTTGCCTTTCTGTCCGCTGGTTTATCGCTGGGAATTGTCGCGTATTATTCTGCAATACATCAGGGTTCCATTGTTGCAAATGGTATTGCAGGCATTGGTTCGGGATACGATGTTTTCGGTAAAACCATGATATTGGCAGTTTTTCCTGAATTATACGCCATCATTGCATTCGCGGTAACTTTTATAATCAGTACATCGCTGTAGCCGAAAATCCATAAAAAACTGATTGTAGCTATAAAGTGCGCTTTTAGTTCAATTCTTTTTCTGATGCGTCAGGACAATTCTTTGCAAACATTTTTATGATATTTACGTAATTAGTGATGTGTTTATAAAGAAAGTCCTGAATTATTTTTTGGCAATTCCTGCCGGATTCGCATCAACCTAAATGAATCTGAATGAGTATTATTAAAAGTATTTTAATTAAGCGAAGAGAATTTATCATACTTTTGATTTTCATCCTTTTTGCCTACGGATGCATTTTACTTTTGTTTATACGGAACTCAACCCGTGATGAAGAGCAGTCGCGTATCCTGAAAATTTACGAAACTGCCGAAGATGAAATCCTTCATTGCCGGATAAATATGGATGCACTGATTGCCTCAAAAGATACATTGTATTTAAGCCTGGCTTCAGTTAATTTCAATCGGGCCAGGCAAAACATACTTTTCATTTCTGATGAAATTAATACCGGAAAGAATTTTCAACGCGAATTACTTCAGAAATTGTCCGTCATAGAACAGGGACTTGACGGACTTGAATCAACGATTACGTCTGCGATTTTAATCGATTCCGTTTCCGGTTATACACGCCTTTCCGCTTCATTTTCACAATTTGGGAAAAACCTTCAGGAATACAAGTCCGGTCTTCAGGATATTGCAGACGAATACCATTTGAACATTAAAAATGGCTTGTTTATACTTCTTGCCATTGGCTTTATTGTCATGTTCTATTTTTTGTATGTTATTTCAATATTGATTAAACTGGCAATTTCAACCGACAGATATATTATTGGCAAGACCATTGAAATAGAACAACATGAGCGGCTTCGCATTGCAATGGATTTACACGATGGGCTGGGAGCATATCTCTCAAGCATTATCATGTTCATAAAATTAATGCAAAAAGAAGCCATTGATGGAAATTGCGAAAAGGAAAAACTGGGACATTTAAGCATGTTGTCGAATCAGGCGCTGCAATGTGCCAAAGAGGTGATCAATAATCTGAATCCTTCGCTAATGAAAAAATACGGACTTGTCAGGGCGCTGGAAAAACTCTGTGAAAAGATCAACTGCTCAGGGAGTACCAAATTTGAACTGGATACTACGAAATTCCACATCAAACTTTCAAATAGTATCGAAATGATCGTTTTTCGGATCAGTAATGAGTTGATAAATAACACACTGAAACATTCAGGAGCAAACAAAGCCAAAATTGTCATCTGGAATTCGAAAAAAATGGTGTATATAAATTACAACGATGACGGTATTGGATTCAATCCTTCGTTTGATTATTCGGCAAGCGGCGGAAAAATGGGAATGCAGAACCTTGCCAGCCGGGTTGAGTCGATTGGCGGCAAATACAAAATTGAAAGCAGCCCCAATCAGGGGGTAAATATCTCTATTCAGTTTCCAGTCACTTAATAATTCAAAAGTCATGACACCTGTTTCAGTAATAATTGTTGACGATCACAAAATATTCAGGGATGGATTTAAACTGCTGTTGAAGCATTTTCCGTTTGCGCAACTGGTCGGCGAAGTTTCAAACGGGAACGAATTTTTGGAACTTATTGAAACTGTATCGCCGGATATTGTTTTTATGGATATTAATATGCCCCGGCTTAACGGGATTGATGCTGCCAAACTCGCTCTTGAAAAGTATCCCGAAATGAAGATTATTGCACTGACAACTTTCCCCGATGAGGAATATGTGGAGCAAATGCTGCTGGCTGGTGTAGAGGGTTATATGCTTAAAAACTCTGAAATAGATGAGTTCGAAAAGGCGATATTAAAAGTTTACAAGGGAGGAAATTATTTTTCCGAAGAAATTCTTGCCATCCTTTCGCGCAATTTATCGCGGGCACGACGACAAGCCGATTTGAAGGGCAGCCTGCCCAACTTCAACTCCAGGGAGAAGGCAATACTTGAATTATTATGTCATGGGTATAACAATAAGCAAATCAGCGAAATAATTCACCTGAATTCCAAGACAGTGGAAAAATATAAAAGCATTCTTTTCAGGAAAACCAATTGCATGAATACGGTTAACCTTGTTATTTATGCTTTTAAGAACCAGCTCATAGAACCTGAGTAATATCAAGACTATTTTTCCGGCACAACCGATTCTGAAAGCTGTCCGCTAAGGCGCAATAATTCAATTTCGGCTGATTTACACATAAAAAGCGACTGAAAGAGACGGTTTTCAGCATCCATCAGTTTCTTCTGGGTTTCGCGCAACTCAATGTCATTCAGTGCACCGAGTCTGTACTTTTCCTGTGTTATATTCCAGTTCAGGCGGGCAAATTGTATGTTTTCTTGCTCGAAACGAACCAGTTTCATATTGGTTTGAAAATCAGTATAAACCTGCTGCAGATTGGCTTCCAACGTCAGTTTCTGCAATTCTGCATCCTGAACAGCCGATTCTTCCCTGACCCGGGCAATTTTCAGCTTTTGTTTATTTGTAAAACCGTTGAACAGGTTGTAATTGAGCGTCACTCCGGCTGAAAAACCAAGATTTCGGTTGCTTGTAAAGGTTCCGACATCCGTTTGGGATTTATTGTACGAATAGGCAGTATTGATGGTCAAACGAGGTAATTGCACTGATTTGATTTCTTTGGTAACGAGGCTGGCCAGATTAATTGCGCTCCGGGCTTCAAGTAAATCAGGACTTTGCTCCTGAACCTTGTTCCATAGTTCATCATAAATCAAGGCTTCGTTTACCGGAATGGTTTTTTCAACCAACACATCTGTCATTATATCGCGACAAAGAATCAGGTTGAGATCGGATTTCAGATTTTTGACCACCGAAAGCTGTTGCATGTACTTGGCACTGTCAGCATTCATGTCAACAATTGCCTGAAGGAAGGTCAGTTCAGAGCCGCCACCCAAATCGAGCCGGACTTTGGCAAATTTCCTGCGCTGATCCGAGATTTTCAGCGCTTCATGGTACAAATCAAGTATTTCATGTTGAACCACAATGTCGAAATAAATCCGACTAACCTGAGCCACCGTGTTTTCAACTACGCCCCTCAATTGGGTATTGCTAAGTTGTTCCAATTCATTCAGTTTGTCACGCTGAATAAACATGTTTAAACCGTCGAAAATAGTCCATGAAAGCTGCATTCCGGCATTTTGAGTATTTGATTTAGCGTTGGGTACATCACGAACCCGGCCGTCAAAATATTCGGCTTTCGAATTGTTGAGCGCATACGACCGGGTGGCGTTTATGTCAACTTTAGGCAACATCCCCGCATTTCCGGCTGAATTGGTAATACCGGATATTTTCGCGGTATTTTCAGCCAGCGAAATCGAGTAGTTATTCTGAAGTGCCAGTGCAATTGCATCATTCAGTTTCAGCGTATCCTGCGCAGAGGCCAAAAATCCCTGTATAAGTATGAAGGCTATTGTTACGATTCGAAGTTTCATTTTCATATTAATATTGAAAGCCTCCCCTCAGCCCCCTCCAAAAGAGGGGGAGCAAGAACCGAGCTGATGAAAGGTTTTCCGGTTTTTTTTTAAATTTTTGTTTCTTATTTTTTATTCCCCGACTGCTTCGGTCAGGGAAATTGAATATTCGATATTGTACATTGGTTATTGGATATTTTTTTTATCAGGATTCTCAGCGATTTCAGAATCAGTTGTGTGTGCATTGGCTGTTGCTGAGAAATAGGTATAAAGCGCCGGAATAACATACAAAGTCAAAACCAGCGCAAACATCAATCCTCCAATGATTACAATCCCCATCGAAACGCGGCTTTTCGAACCGGCGCCCAGCGACATCGCAATAGGCAATGCTCCTAAAACGGTTGCAAGGCTTGTCATCAGAATCGGGCGGAAGCGCTGTGAAGATGCTTCAATTGCAGCATTCAGCAGGTTTGCACCGTCTTCTTTTTTCTGATTGGCAAATTCAACGATTAGAATTCCATTTTTCGTAACAATTCCAATTAGCATAATCATCCCGATCTGGCTGAAAATATTGACGGTTTGACCAAACAGAATCAGGGAAATCAAGGCTCCGGCAACTGCCAGCGGAACGGTAAACATGATTACCATCGGGTCGCGGAAACTTTCGAACTGAGCCGAAAGTATCAGGTAAATCAGCACCAGTGCAAGTCCGAATGCGAATAGCAGCGTGTTCGAACTTTCTGCGAAGTCGCGCGAAGGGCCTGAAAGACTGGTTGAAAAAGTATCGTCCAGCACTTCAGCTGAAATTTTATTCATGGCCTCGATGCTCTGCCCAAGCGTGTAACCGTCAGCAGGGTTGGCCGAAATTGTTGCTGAAACATACCGGTTGAAACGGTAAAGTTGTGGCAAACTTGAATTGTATTTTACCTGAATCAGGTTATCGAGCTGTATCAATTCCGAGTTTCGATTTCTGACATACACGGTACTCAAATCGAACGGATCATCACGGAAACTGCGGTCAGCCTGCCCGATTACCTCGTATTGTTTGCCGTTGAAAATGAAATAGCCCATTCGCTGTCCGGAGAAGAACAGTTGCAGGGTTTCGGCGATGTCGCGAATCGTAACTCCCAGTGTTCTTGCACGATCGCGGTCAATCTGGATTGTCATTTCAGGCTTGTTAAACTTCAGGTTAAGGTCAACCACCTGAAAAGCCGGATCTGCCTGGGCTTTTTCCATAAATTCAGGCAATACCGATTTAAGTTTTTCCAAATTTGGAGCCTGAATGATATATTGAACAGGCAATCCGCCGCTTCGTCCAACCTGTATGGTTTGTTCCTGACTGACAATGGCTCGGGCAAAAGTCATTTTACGGGTAATGCCACTGAGCATACTGGCAATTTCATCCTGAGTCCGTTCACGTTCTCCGGGCTCTGTCAATGTAATACGAACAAATCCTGAATTGGTGGAAGAACCCCCAAATCCGGGCGAAGTCAGGCTCATGAAGGAATATTTTTCAGGAATGGTATCTACGATAACTGTGAGTGCTTTCATGTATTCGTCCATTTTTTCAAACGACGCTCCTTCCGGACCAGTAACATTGATCGAGATGCGGCTTTTGTCCTGCATCGGGGCCAGTTCCGACGGGATCATCGGCCAAAGAATTACAATCAGGCCAATGGATATTCCCATTACTACAAATGCAAGCCATCTGTATTTCAGAAATCGCTGCAATGAACGGTTGTAGGATGAATTCAATGCAACAAAAAATTTCTCGGTACGCGAATAAAAGCCGCTGTGGTGTTCGCTGTGACGAAGCCAGTGGGCACTCATCATGGGGGTAAGAGTCAGTGAAACAAATGCTGAAATAATTACAGCTCCGGCCATTACGATGGCAAACTCGCGGAATAGTTTACCTGTAAAACCTTCCAGAAAGATGATGGGAAGAAAAACGGCAGCCAATGTAACAGTGGTTGAAAGGATGGCAAAGAATATTTCTTTTGAACCGATCATGGCGGCTTCCATCGGATTCATTCCTTTTTCGATTTTACTGTAGATATTTTCGAGTACCACGATGGCATCGTCAACCACCAGACCAGTGGCAAGTACGATACTTAAAAGGGTTAAAATATTGATGGTATAGCCAGCCATGTACATCAGGAAAAATGTTCCGACGAGTGAAATCGGGATGGCAAAAACGGGGATAAGTGTGGTTCTCCATTCGCGTAAAAACAGGAAAATCACCATCACTACCAGAAGGAACGAAATCAGAATTGTTTCCTGAACCTCCGTAATGGCATTTCGAATGGTGAGCGTCGTGTCGTTCATTATACCGAGCGTGATATCTTCGGGCAAATCTTTTTTGATCTGTTCAAGCCTGATCATCAGCTCATCCACAATAGCAATGTGGTTGGCTCCGGGCTGAGGCGATATTGCCAGTCCAACCATTTTGATACCACCTTCGCCGCGCATAACCGTTTTTTCATTTTGGGCAGTCAGGATCGCATTTCCAATGTCTTTAAATTTAATCAGTGTACCTGCTGATTCTTTGATAATCATGTTGTTGAATTCCTCAGCGGTAGTCATACGACCCAATGTACGAACCGAAAGTTCTGTTCCGTATCCTTCAATCCTCCCAGTTGGCAATTCTACGTTTTCGCGGTTCAGGGCATCGCGCACATCCAAAGGAGTCAATTTATAGCCAGCGAGTTTGAGTGGGTCTATGTACAATTTTATGGCATACCTTTTTTCTCCGTATATACGTATATCGCTCACTCCCGGAATGGTCTGAAGCCTTTCCTTCAGCACATTGTTCGCCAGTTCCGACAATTGCAACAAGTTGCGGGAGTCGCTTTGTACCGTCATCACATAAACCGGACTGGAGTCGGCATCCGATTTTACAACGATTGGCGGATCAACATCAGGAGGGAGGCTTCTCCGTGCACGCGATACCCGGTCGCGAACATCGTTGGCTGCAGTTTCCATTGCAACTCCGATCTGAAATTCAACAGTGATGTTACTGCTTCCATCGCGCGACGAGGAAGTGAGGGTTCTGATTCCGGCGATTCCGTTAATGCTTTCTTCCAGCGGTTCGGTAATCTGACTCTCAATAATATCGGCATTTGCTCCGGGGTACGATGTACTTACGGTTACAGTTGGCGGATCGACACTTGGATATTCGCGGACACCCAAAAAGCTGTACCCTATGATCCCGAACAGCACCACCAAAATGGAAAGTACCATTGCCAATACCGGTCGTTTTATAAATATTCCTAAAAAGTTCATTGTTTATTTTTTTATTGCGACAGGACTGCCGTTAGTAACCTGTAAAAGCCCGGTTGTGATCAGACTATCGCCTGCGGTAATGCCTTTTGTAACCTGAATTTCGTTGTCAGTTCTTATACCTGTGGTAACTGGCACTTCGATAGCTTTCCCGTTTTTGCATAAAAAAACCGAATTGCCGTCCAAAACAGTTACAACAGCTTCAGAAGGAATTTTGAAAGCATCAGGAAATCGCTCAAGAATCATGTTTACCCTTGCGAAGGCACCCGGTTTCAGAATGTTTGAAGGATTCGGGCAAACTGCCCTGACTTTCAATGTGCGTGTATCGGTGCTTATTGACGATTCTACCGCATAAATTTTGGCTGAAAAAGTCGAGTCGGAAGCATCTGTATTGAATTCAATCCCCAAACCCTGTTTAATAAAACGGCTGTATTTCTCCGGAACATCGAACTCTATTTTAACCGGATCGAGTTGCTGAATGGTAGCTACCAGCGTATTGCTTGCAATGTAATTACCGACACTGACGGCACGAAGTCCGACCTTTCCGCTGAAAGGGGCATAAATTTCGGTTTTGGCGATTTGAGCCTGGAGCAATTGTTTGTCGGCCTGATTTACGAGGTACAGACTTTTTGCTGCGTCATATTCATCCTGACTGATGGCTTTAATTTCAAGTAATTTGCTCTTCTGGAATTCGTCGTTTTTCAGAAGTATTCCCTGAGCTTCGTTTCTTATTAATTGAGCTTGCAAGTCACTGTCGTTCATTTTGAGTAGCAACTTATTCTTTTGAACCATTGCACCTTCCTCAAAAAGGATTTTAATTATCCTTCCTGAAATTTCAGGGCGGATTTCAGCTTTTTCATTGGCCAGTATCGATCCTGTTGAGGAAACTGTATTGAGCATTAATTCAGGCTGAACAACTTTTATTTCAACGGATACAGGACCTGATTTTTTCCCTTTCTGACTTTTATCCCCTGAAGCCTTATTGCTGCATCCGGACATTCCGAATACCAACAATGAAAAGATGATCAGCATTGTTGTCGGGAAAAAGAATTGTTTTTTATTTGAAAATTTGCAGTTAATATTTCTTTGGTCGAAATTAATAACCAGATTGTGAGCGTGTTGCATATTTATAGTTGGTTTGTTTTTAGCTGAATAAAGGAATGAAAATCTTTTGACAATTATCAGGACGTTTGGTTTAAGTTAATTTTTTAAAAAAGTTAAATCAATTTTTACTCGTAATGCGGAAATTAAATAAAAAGTACTGTTATTTGATATAGTTAAGTTTAAACTTTTATTTGTTTTAACCTGTTTATTGATTGCTATATATTAATTGTATTTGTATGATTTCGTTTCTTATATCTGTTCGTCAGCCTTTCCGTTTTGCACTTTTACTATTCTATGTGGGCTGCATTGTTGCCCTTTCATTATTGCCGCCGCAGGATTTACCCAAAGTGCAGTTATTTCGCGGAGCTGATAAAGCTATCCATTTAACGATGTACCTCATTTTTTCTATTCTTAGCTGTTGGGCGCTGAAAGCTGAAGAAAACCGTTATGCAATATGGCTAATTATACCGGTTACAATAGGGTGGGGGATTTTAATGGAGTTCATTCAATTTGAAATGCGTTCCGGTCGCTCATTTTCATGGTACGATGTCATCGCAAACACAACAGGTGTGGCAGTTGGTATTGTTATTTATGTTTTTGCATCCCGTAATTTCAGATCCTAACTTCGGGTAAAAATCATCCACCGAATAAATTTCCGATGGATGATTGCTGTTCTGTATTTTGTCTGCTACCGGCCTAAAAATAGCTAGATCCGTCCCAGCAATGGGTGCAAAGTTTTTCTTTTGGTAACCCAATTGCTTCAACCAAATCATCGAGTTTTTGAAATTTCAGGGATGTCAGGTCCAGATTTTTACGGATTTGTTCAACCATTGCATGGTATTTCGGATTATTACTGTCAGAATACTCAGCCATGTCGGTATTCGACTTTCCCTCCAATTGTTCAACTGCTTTGTAGGTTGCAAGGTCGAGGTTCGAGCGCGAACGGCTAAAATTCAGGAATTCGCAGGGATAAGTTAAAGGTGGACAGGCAATTCGCATGTGTACTTCCTTAATTCCTGCGCGGTGCAGGTCCTGAACATTGTCTTTCAGTTGTGTTCCACGAACGATTGAGTCATCAAGAAAAATCCCGCGTTTTTCTTTAATTATTGATTTGTTGGGAATTAATTTCATTTTGGCAACCAGATCGCGCATATCCTGATTTTGAGGCATGAAACTGCGTGGCCAGGTTGGTGTGTATTTTGCATACGGCCGTTTTAGCGGAATCCTTGTCTCGTTGCTGTAACCCATCGCGTGTCCAATTCCCGAATCAGGGATGCCTGCCACAAAATCCGCTTCGATGTCATCACTTTTTGCAAGTGCAGCGCCACATTTATATCGACATTCATCGACATTTATCCCTTCATAAAACGATGGCGGATAACCGTAATAAACCCAAAGAAAAGAGCAAATCTGCATTTTTTCGTTTGGTTTTCTCAGTTGTTCATATCCATTTGCTGTGAGGGAAACTATTTCACCGGGGCCTAAAAACTTTTCGATTTCAAAGTCAAGATTGGGGAAAGCGCAGGTTTCGAAACTTGCCGCATAGCCATTGGTATTTTTTCCGATTACGACTGGCGTTCTACCAAGCCGGTCGCGCGCCGCAATAATACTATTTTCAGTCATGATAAGTATTGAGCACGAGCCTTCTATCAGGCTGAATACGTTTTCGATACCCGAAACAAAATCTTCAGATTCGGCTATGAGCATGGCTACTAGTTCAGTCGGATTTACCGATCCCTGACTGGTTTCAGCAAAAGTTCGGCGCATCTTCATGAAACGTTCTTCGAGTTCGCCAATATTGTTTATTTTACTGACTGTGGCTACTGCAAATCTGCCCAAATGCGAAGTGACCAGAATGGGTTGCGCTTCGGTATCGCTTATCACACCAATTCCGATGTTACCTTTAAATCCGGAAATGTCTCCTTCAAATTTATTTCTGAAGTAGCCATCTTCAAGGCTGTGGATGGCACGTTGAAATCCTTTTTGCTCGGAGTAAAAGGCCAGTCCCGCTCTTTTTGTTCCCAAATGGGAGTGATAATCAGTTCCGTAAAAAACGTTTGCAACACAATCATGGTTTGAAATGCTTCCAAAGAATCCGCTCATAGTATAAGTTTAATTCATGGGTAAAGTAAGCCCATAAAAATAACTTAAAAGAATTTCCGAAAAATTAATCGTTAATAAATGCAGGCAAAATGTTGATAGAAAAAATCCCCGACACTTTTCTGGTGTCGGGGATTTGATGAAAAAGAAGATAAACTTCTATTCCCGAACAATTTTATAGGTTTTTGGGGCCTTCCGGTCAATCTTTATGAAATACCAATCATCGGATTACTTATCAGGTCCATTTGAAACCTGGTCATTATTGATGGGATTTCCAACCGTCAATTTTACAAAAGCTGATCCACTCGACGAATAAGTTGGCGCAAGAGTAGGCAATCCTGTTGGAGGATCATAATATTCAGCAGTAATCCCGGAAATCTCAATTTTTTTTTCTGAATCCCAAAATTTGTACGAAATAGTATTTCCAATGGAGAATCCGTCGGATTGCCCGTAATCTTTTCGGGAAGCCTTAATATCAATATAGGTTTTATTGTTGTTTATGTTGATTGGTTGAACTAGTATTACCTTGCCGCAACAAATTGTGTCGTCAAATGCTGCAATTTCATCACCAGCTTTAAGAGGTACTCCTCCAATAGTCGCAGTTAATACAAAAATATTCATGTGATCTTGTCCGTTGCCAGGGAATGCAACTACAAAATGTCCCTGTGCAAAGCTATTTGTTGCAAAAAGGATGACCGCTATTAAATATGTAAGCCTTTTCATTGGTTTATATTGAGAAAATTAGAAGTTCCTTATTTTAATATAACCTTTTGAACTTTCAAATTGTTCAAATTGGCCTTTATCAAATAGATACCTGGTGGATTTCCTTTCAAATCAATCCATTCTTCCTTATCCTGAATCAATTGTTTGAGAATGGTCTTTCCAGTTACATCGTTCACAGTCAGATAAGTCCCATTTTCAGGAATCAGTTCGAACGTAACTTTTATTTTTTCTGAAGTTGGATTCGGAAATACAATAAATTTCTGATCGCTGATCATTGGATCAGTTCCGGTTGGAATATTTACCTGCACCTGAAATTTTGATTTGGCTTCCTTTCCGTTCGAGCTTGCAGTAATCTCAATTTCAGATAAGCCAGTGTTTTCAATTGAAAAACTTA
The DNA here is from genome assembly GCA_945897845.1 of Chitinophaga pinensis. GTDB lineage: Bacteria > Bacteroidota > Bacteroidia > Bacteroidales > Prolixibacteraceae > Aquipluma. The sequence goes on from CAMDGL010000028.1 coordinate 14,212, forward strand.
AAGTCAGATTGAATCCTGTTATTTCCGCAGTGACTACCTGAACATTTGAGTTTAAGGTTACAACGTAGCTCAATAAATCACTAACATCTTCGTCGGCAAATATGGTTTTTAAATCGATGGTTTGATTGGGAGCCCTCTTGTCGGCAGATACATCTTTAATGGGGTTTTTAACGTAGGGTAAGTGATCTGCATTTACCGGGGCCGCCACAGTTAGTTTTACGAAAAATGTATCTGCAGTGGGAGAAAAGGTTGGAGCTGGAAAAGTTGTCCCCGTATTATCGAAATATTCAGCGAAAATGCCGGAAATCTCTAAACTTTTGCTCGAATCCCAAAATTTATAGGTGATGGTATTCCCAACAGTGTAACCATTAGATTGCCCATCATCTTTTCTGGAGGAGACAAGGGCAGCAAAAGTAATGGGGGTGTTTAAAGCAATAGATTGGGTAAGTATTACTTTACCACAACATATTGTACCATCAAAAGCTGCAATTTCATCTCCCGCTTCAAGAGCCACGCCACCAATGGTCGCAGTTACCACAGTTAAATTCATATGATCTTGCCCATTGCCTGTAAAGGGAAGAATGAAATGCCCCTGTGCAAAACTATTTGCAGCCCAAAGAATAATCACTATTAAAAAAGTTAGCCTTTTCATTTTGATTGAAATTCCTCAATACGATTAACCTAATCATCCGACGAATTTATAATTAGCTGATTGTTAGATTCTAAATATTTTTATTCTTAATAAAAATATTCATCGGATGACTTTTCGGAGTGGACTCAATGTTCTTATTTTAAAATCACCTTCTGAATTTTCAGATTGTTCAAATTGACCTTTATCAAATAGATTCCTGGTGGATTTCCTTTTAAATCAATCCATTCTTCTTTATCCTGAATCAATTGTTTGAGAATGGTCTTTCCAGTTATGTCGTTCACAATCATATAAGTCCCATTTTCAGGAATCAGTTCGAACGTAACTTTTATTTTTCCTGAAGTTGGATTTGGAGATACAATAAATTTCTGTTCGCTGATGATTGGATCAGTTCCGGTTGGAATATTTACCTGCACCTTAAATTTTGATTTGGCTTCCTTTCCATTCGAGTTTGCAGTAATCTCAATTTCAGATAAGCCTGTGTTTTCCGTGGAAAAGGTTAAGGTCAAATTGAATCCTGCAATTTTTGCTGTAACTATTTGATCGTTCGCATTTGAAGTGATACTGTAACTCAATATATCACCAATATCATCATCGGCAAATATGGTTTTTAAATCGATGATTTGATCGGGAGCCCTCTTGTCAACAGATACATCTTTAATCGCCTCTTTCACATAGGGAGTTTTATCAATATTCTTAACTGTAATTACGACTTGGTCGGCAGGTGAATTAGCGGTTCCATCGTTTACCATTAGCGAAAAAGTATATTGCTTATCCGAAGTCACTTCCGGAGCGGTAAAAGTAGGTTGCGATGCGGTTGTAGAATTCAAAGTAATTCCGGCAGGTGGACTCCATAAATAGGAGAGTGGGTCGCTGTCGGGATCGGAGGAAGCGGTTCCATTCAAAGTCACAATCACCCCTTCATTTACCGATTGATCCGCACCGGCGTTGGCTGTTGGAATCTTATTTTCTTGTTTTACAGTAATGGTCACCTGATCTGCAGGAGAATCCACTTTTCCATCGTTCACTACCAATGTGAAAGTGTATGTGGTGTTAACAGTTACGTCGGGTGCGGTAAAAGTTGGTTTAGCTGCTGATAACGAGCTTAATGTTATCCCGTTCGGTGCAGTCCATTTGTAGGAAAGAACATCTCCATCAGGATCCGATGAATTTGAACCATCAAGCATATATAAAATGCTCTCACTTACAGATTGATCAGTTCCGGCATTGACAACTGGCGCTTTGTTCACTTGTTTAACTGTGATAACCACTTCATCAGCAATTGAATTAGCGGTTCCATCGTTTACAATTAGCGAAAAAGTATATTGCTTATCCGAAGTCACTTCCGGAGCGGTAAAAGTAGGTTGCGATGCAGTTGTTGAGCTCAAAGTTATTCCAGCCGGTGGAGTCCATAAATAGGTGATTGGATCGCTTTCGGGATCGGAGGAAGCGGTTCCATTCAAAGTCACAATCGCCCCTTCATTTACCGATTGATCCGCACCGGCGTTGGCTGTTGGTGCCAGGTTTCCGCGCAAAACAGTAATTGTAACCAGATCGGCAGGAGAATCCACATTCCCATCGTTTACTATTAGCGAAAATGTATAATCTGTGTTGACAGTTACATCAGGCGCCGTAAAAGTTGGGTTAACAGTTGATAACGAACTTAATGTCACTCCTGCCGGTGCAGTCCATTTGTAAATTAAAACATCTCCATCCGGGTCGGATGAACCAGATCCGTCAAGCGTAACCAGTGTTCCTTTGTTCAATGATTGGTTTGGTCCGGCATTTGCACCCGGCGCTTTGTTCACTTGTTTAACTGTGATAACCACTTCATCAGCAGTTGAATTAGCGGTTCCATCGTTTACCATTAGCGAAAAAGTATATTGCTTATCCGAAGTCACTTCCGGAGCGGTAAAAGTAGGTTGCGATGCGGTTGTTGAATTCAAAGTAATTCCGGCAGGTGGACTCCATAAATAAGTGAGTGGATCGCTGTCGGGATCGGAGGAAGCGGTTCCGTTCAAAGTTACAAGCACTCCTTCATTTAACGTTTGATCAGCACCGGCATTGGCCAAAGGAATTAGATTAACTTTTTTTACAGTAATCAAAACCTGATCTGTACCTGAATTAACGAGTCCATCGTTCACAACCAATGAAAAAGTATATTGCGTGTCAGTTGTAACATTGGGTGCTGTAAATGTTGGTTTGGCAACTGAAGTCGAACTCAGCGTTATTCCGGCAGGAGCTGACCATGTATAAGTAAGTGGATTGCTATCAGCATCAGAAGAACCGGAACCATCCAAAGCTACGTTATCGCCTTCATTTACAGATTGGTCTGGACCTGCATTTGGCACTGGCGCTTGATTTGCAGGCGCCGCAACGGTTAACCGTACAAATGCTGATGCATTAATTGTATAGGTTGGGGCAGTGGTAGTTGCACCTGTATTGTCGAAATATTCAGCGGAAATTCCTGAAAACTCCATGCTTCTGCCTGAATCCCAGAATTTATAGGTAATTGCATGACCAACAGTGTATCCATTCGACTGACCATCATCCTTTCGGGAAGCTGCTATGATTGCAAAAGTAGAGGGGATTGTAATGACAATTGGTTTATCCAGGATTTTTACACCGCAACATATAGCGCCATCAAATGCTGCGATCTCATCTCCCGCCTTTAGCGCCACACCGCCAATCGTTGCAGTTACAACATTTATATTCATGTGATCTTGCCCATTGCCGGAATATGCAACAACAAAATGTTGAGCAAAACCATTTATCGCCATCAGGAGAATTGCTGCAAAATATGTAAATTTTTTCATCGTGTTGATAATTTAAATAATAGATGTATAAAGGTCAATATTTAACCTTGAAATTCCAATACCTTAATCTGTAAACTAATAATTTAACTGAAAGTTTAGCCGTCAATGAAAAGAAAAATCCCTCACCAATTTTTGTTTGCCGAGGGATTGTGAATTTTTTTTATCGGATGATGATTTTATAGACTTTAAGGTTGTCCGAATTTGTTTTTATCAGATAAACTCCCGGAGGATTTCCCGCTAAATCAATGGATTCTTCCTTGTTTTGAAAAGTTTTTTTATAAACTGTCATGCCACTCAGATTGGTCACTGTTAGGTCAGTATTGCTTTTGGGTATCCAGTCTAAAATTACCTTAATTTTTCCTGAAGTTGGGTTTGGGTAAACCATCAAATTCTGTTTGCTAAGGATTGGATTTGTAGCTGTCGGGATTTTCAATTCCACCTCAAATTTCGAATTCACTTCTTTCCCGTTCGAACTTGCAGTAATTACTATTTCTGATGATCCAACATTTACACTTGAAAAGTTTAAAGTCAGATCGGATCCTGTGATTATCGCTGTAACAATCTGGTCATTGGTGTTTGAGGTAACACTGTATATCAATACATCACCGAAATCATCGTCAGCAAATATGGTTTTCAGATTGATGATTTGATCGGGAGCATTCTTGTCAACAGAAACATCTTTAATGGGATCAATTACATACGGAGCTTTATCGACCTGCAGTGCAGTAATCACTACTTCATCTTCCGGAGAATCTGTCTGTCCGTCATTCACCACCAGTAAGAATTTATATTGGGTATCAGCACTGACTTCGGGAGCACTAAAAGTTGGTTTTGCAACTGAAGCCGAACTAAGGACAATACCAGCCGGGGCAGTCCATTTGTAGGTTAAGGCATCTCCCTCAAAATCGGACGAAGCTGAACCATCGAGTGTTGCAGTGGCGCCTTCGTTTATTGATTGATTAGCTCCTGCATTGGCCGCTGGTACTTTATTTACCTGAATTATAGTAATCACGACTTCATCTTCCGGAGAATCTGTCTGTCGGTCATTCACCACCAGTAAGAATTTATATTGGGTATCAGCACTGACTTCGGGAGCACTAAAAGTTGGTTTTGCAACTGAATATGAACTGAGGACAATACCAGCCGGGGCAGTCCATTTGTAGGTTAAGGCATCTCCCTCAAAATCGGACGAAGCTGAACCATCGAGTGTTGCAGTGGCGCCTTCGTTTATTG
>CAMDGL010000029.1 GCA_945897845.1 Chitinophaga pinensis
ATACGTTCTTCTGTATTTGTTAAGGGTGGAAAAGTGACGGAATTTGAGGAAAACTTAAAAAAATACCTGAATGTCGGACATGTAATTTCATGCGGAAACGGAACAGACGCGCTCCAGATTGCCTTGATGGCTTTGGATTTGAAAGAAGGTGATGAAGTGATTACCACGCCATTCACATTTGTTTCAACTCTTGAAGTATTGGCTTTAATGAAACTTAAACCTGTCCTGGTGGATGTTGATCCTGAAACATTTAACATCAGGCCAGAGTTGGTAAACAGGCACATTGACCACAATACCAAAGCCATTGTTCCGGTACATCTTTACGGCCAATGTGCTGACATGGAATCTCTTTCTGAAATTGCTAAAGAAAATAACTTGTTTATCATCGAAGATGCCTGTCAGGCTTTGGGAACCGAATATATTTTCAGAAATGGTATGACTGCAAAGGCCGGAACCATTGGCGATATTGCTTCTAATTCATTTTTTCCGACAAAAAACCTGGGGGCATTTGGCGATGGTGGAGCACTTTTCACCAACAATGATGAACTAGCTCAGGCAATGCGCTCAATTGCGAATCACGGCATGAGCAAACGCTATTATTACCAGCAAATCGGCATGAATTCAAGGTTGGATGCAATTCAGGCAGCCATTTTGGATGTCAAACTAAAATACCTCGATCAATTTGTAGAAACCAGACAGTCAGCAGCCGCTTTTTACGATCGTGAATTATCCAATATTCCTGAAATATCAATTCCTGCAAGGGTTTCATACAGCACGCACAGTTTTCATCAATATACCATCAAGGTTCGTGGAAAGCGTGATAAACTTCAGCAGTTTCTTCATTCACGCGAAATTCCTTCTATGATTTATTATCCTCTGTCACTTCATCTTCAGGAAGCATATTATTATTTGGGTTATAAAAAAGGCGATTTTCCTGTCGCAGAAGAACTTTCGGAACAAGTGCTATCTTTGCCGATGCATACCGAATTGAACGAAGAGCAGCTAACTTATATTACCTCAACAATCCGTGAATTTTTTAGCTAATGGGAACATCTTTTTTTGCACACGAAACCGCTATAATTGATCAGGATTGCACGATTGGACAAGGAACCAAAATCTGGCATTTTTCGCATATCATGTCAGGCTGTACCATCGGCGATCAATGTTCTATCGGCCAAAACGTAGTTATTTCTCCTGAAGTCAGGATTGGAAACCGGGTTAAAATCCAAAACAATGTTTCTGTTTACACCGGAGTAATTTGCGAAGATGATGTTTTTCTGGGACCATCAGCAGTATTTACAAATGTGACAAATCCCAGAAGTGCAGTCAGCCGGAAAGATGAATACAAGCCAACATTCGTAAAAAAAGGTGCCACAATCGGAGCCAATGCAACCATCGTCTGCGGAATTATAATCGGCAAATATGCATTTGTTGGCGCTGGTGCTGTTGTAACGAAAAATATTCCTGATTATGCGTTGGTCGTTGGAAATCCGGCCCGTCAAACCGGCTGGATGAGCCAATTTGGCCACAAACTTAAATTTAATCCTGAAGGAATAGCTGTTTGTCCTGAAAGTAAGGAACAATACAGGTTGGAAAATGGAAAAGTTCTAAAGATTGGCGATTAGACAATTCACTATTCTCGCCTTCAACAATAAGTAGATAGTAAATTGTCTAATAGTAAATAAATTAACGATTAAATATCATCTATGCTTTCAGAAAAAAAAATACGATTTGCCGTTGCCGGACAAGGACACATTGGCAAACGCCACGCTGAAATGATCCTTCGCAATCCTCATGCTGAATTGGTTGCAGTTTGCGATATCCGCACTTCGGAAGAATGTAACGCTTCATATGAAGGAATTCCATTCTATTCTTCGCTTGATGAATTACTCGAAAAGGAAGTGGCCATTGATGTTTTAAATATATGCACTCCAAACGGGTTACATGCCGAAATGGCGATCAAAGGACTGGAAAAAGGTTTGCACATTGTGGTTGAAAAGCCGATGGCACTGACCAGAAATGACGCTGAACGAATTGTCTTCAAGTCGCTTGAAAGAAGCCGGAATGTATTCTGCGTGATGCAGAACCGCTACTCTCCCCCATCGGTTTGGCTGAAAAGCGTGATCGACCAAAAAATACTTGGTAAGCTTTTTCATGTTCAGATTAACTGTTACTGGAACCGCGACGAACGTTATTATACGCATAAAAACTGGCATGGCGATGCAAAACTTGATGGTGGAACACTTTTTACACAGTTTTCGCATTTCATTGACATTATGTATTGGTTATTTGGCGATATAAAAAACATCAGCGGGCAATTTAAAGATTTCAATCACAAGAATTTAACCGATTTTGAAGATACCGGGATTGTTAATTTTGAATTCGTCAACGAAGGGATTGGCACCCTAAATTATTCAACTTCCATTTACCACGAAAATCTGGAAAGCAGCCTGACAATTATCGGTGAAAAAGGAACGATAAAAGTTGCTGGTCAATACATGAATGAAGTTGTTTACTGCAACATAAAAGATTACCAGATGCCTGAATTGGAAGCCAGCGCCCCACCCAACGATTACGGTTTATACAAAGGATCGGCACAGAACCATCACCTGGTTATTCAGAATGTGGCAGACACTTTAAGCGGACACTCTCCCATCAGCACCAATGCGCTGGAAGGAATGAAAGTGGTTGATATCATTGAACGAATTTACGCTGTAAGAGATCAGGTATGGAAAAAATAATTCCACCAAATACTTATTTCTGGCACGCAGTTTACGTCAAATCAAGGTCTGAAAAAAAAGCACAGGCTGAACTTCAGATTCAGGAAATTGAAACATTTCTGCCACTTCAACGGAAACTCAGACAATGGAGCGACCGAAAAAAATGGGTTGAAATGCCTTTAATTTCAGGGTATTTGTTTGTGAAAGCCAGCCGCAGAGAATATGATTTGATACTTCAATCGAATTATGTGGTCAGTTATGTCAGGTTCGAAGGAAAAGCTGCAATTGTTCCTGATTACCAAATAGATTACTTGAAACTGATGCTCAAACAGGACAGTTCGGAAATTGAGATTACCAGGGAAAAGTTAAAACCCGGCCAATTGATCGAAGTAATCGCCGGTCCATTGATTGGACTTAAAGGAAAACTTCAGAAAATCAAAGGAAAAAACAAAGTGGCCATTGAATTGGAGCAATTGGGTTATTCAGCTTTGGTGGAGATTCTTGCCGAAGATATTATAAGTATAAAAGCCTAAAGTCGTCTCAGCATAGTTGCTTACTTTTGAAACCTGCTGTATTTTCAAATTACAGTATGCGAACAAAGTAATATGGAAATAGCCCAACTTGTTGACAAAGCAATTCATGCCGCTGTTCTCGCCGGAAAAAAAATCATGGAAGTTTATGCTTCCGTTGATTTTGGGGTGGTCATCAAAGAAGATCAAACACCGGTAACCATCGCCGATCATCGGGCTCATGACGAAATCCTGAAAAACCTTGAAAGCACCGGATTACCTGTTTTAAGCGAAGAAGGTGTTCACCTAAGCTATTCTGAAAGAAAAAACTGGGACTTATTCTGGCTCATTGACCCGTTGGACGGAACCAAAGAATTCATCAAACGAAACGACGAATTTACTGTAAACATCGCACTCATTCAAAAAGGCAGGTCGATCGCGGGTGTAATTTATGCTCCCGTGACCGGTGAAATTTATGTCGGTATTCCTGAAACCGGAGCCTACAAACTTTTAAATGCAGATGAGAATTGCACATTTCATTCGATTCAAATTTCAGGAATAAAACTTCCGGAGATAATAAACCAACCTGATTTTATTATCGCAATTAGCCGCTCTCACATGAACCAGGAAACCGAAGAATACATTGAAAATCTGCGGAATGAACACAAATCAATCAAAAAAATCAGCAAAGGAAGCTCTCTGAAAATGTGCATGATAGCTGAAGGAACAGCAACAATTTATCCAAAGTTTGGAAAAACAATGGAATGGGATACCGCCGCCGGGCATGCCATTTTAAAAGCTTCAGGAAAAAATATTTTTTATTCCGACCGGCAAACAGAATTGCACTATAACAAAGAGAATTTACAGAATCCATATTTCATTGCATTATGACAGCACAAGGATTTATAGTACTCGCCATTCTAATTATGATGATTGTTGCTCTGGTCAAAGAAGCAATGCGACCAGGACTTATTTTGTTTTCGGCGCTTATTTTTCTGATGATATTCGGAACCATTAATGCCAATGAAGTTTTGGCCGGGTTTTCGAACAAAGGAATGATAACTGTTGCTATTCTGTTTGTTGTAAGCGAAGGAATTACGCAATCGGGGGCATTGACCAAACTGGCGACTTTCTTTTTACCCCGACGGAGAGGAAATATCAGATCTTTATTTTTCAGGGTGATGTTTCCAATTTCATTTATGTCAGCTTTTCTGAACAATACTCCAATAGTGATCATTTTTGCACCGATCATTAAAAAATGGTCGGAAAACCTGAACCTTTCATCGCAGAAATTTCTAATCCCGCTTTCGTATGCAACCATTTTGGGTGGAGTTTGCACCTTAATCGGCACTTCAACCAACCTTGTTGTTCACGGGTTGATGCTAGACAATGGTTACGCCGGATTTTCAATGTTTGAACTCGGTATGGTTGGCGTACCGCTTGCTTTTACAGGTTACCTGTACATGAGTTACATCGGGGTGCATCTTCTTCCGGGCGAGAAAAATTTTATTCGGCAACCGCTTTCCGATCAAAAAGACTATTATTTTGAACTAATCGTTCCTGCAGAAAGTATTTTGGTTGGTCAACTCTTGAAAAATGGACGTTCCAAAGACCTGAAGGGATTTGATATTATTGAAATTGAGCGGGAAGGCGTAAAATTCGAGGGAAAGACTCCCGGATTGACGATCGAGGCAAACGATCATCTTTTAGTCGCCGGAAAATCAAATGGATTGGATATCATCAAAGATTTGTCAAGTGTACGGTTAAGAGGTCTTGATCTGTTGAAAGATGAAGTAAAAACCAGTGACCTCAAACAATACGAAGCCGTTCTGGCACCACGATTTCCCGGCATTGGGAAAACAATTTTAGAATTTAACTTTTTTGACCATTACCAGGCGGCAATTGTTGCAGTGCACCGAAACGGAGAACGAATCACTTCCAATTTACGCAGTCTGAAACTCAAGGAAGGCGACAACCTTGTACTTTTAACTACCGACAGGTTCATTAAAAACTGGGGAAATTCAAAAATTTTCTACCTAACGACTTACATTGGAGATCACGAACAGAATGCTACAAAATCGAAAAAATGGCTGGCGCTGAGTATTCTGGCATTGATGATTGCCGGAGCCACTGCTACCGATTACCTTCCCAAATTCGAAAATGTTCAGGCCGACATGTTCTTTTTCTCGGCAGTTGCGGCCATGCTGATGATTTGGCTGAAAATTGTTCCCCATCAGAAATATACCAAAGCCATCAGCTGGGATCTTCTGATTACAATTGCCTGTTCATTTGGAATCAGCAAGGCCATGCAAAATTCCGGATTGGCCGATGGGATTGCCCATACAGCCATTAATTTTGCCAAAAACTGGGGGCCAATCGGTGTATTGGCATGTATCTATTTAATTACCAATATTTTTACCGAAGTAATTACAAACAATGCAGCAGCCGCAATTTCTTTTCCGATTGCAATGGCGGCTGCCAATCAAATGGGAGTCGATCCTAAACCATTTTTTGTAGCCATTGCGGTGGCAGCTTCAATGAGTTTTGCTACTCCAATCGGATATCAAACCAATCTGATTGTACAGGGTATTGGAAACTACAAGTTCAAGGATTTTGTGAAAGTCGGACTCCCGCTAAATATTCTGATTTTCCTGATTGCAATTTCTTTGATTCCGCTTTTTTGGAAATTTTAATTCTTCGAAATCAAATAAAGTTTAAATCTTGCCACTTTTTTGCCAGTCAGTATTAATACGGATCAATAAAGGAGTTTAAAGTATTATTTTAGGCGCTTCAAAAATAACCCGAATATTAAACAAATGACAGAATACAGCCTTTCGCACCTCAAAGAACTGGAAGCAGAAGCTATCCATATCATCCGGGAAGTTGCCGCAGAATTTGAAAATCCCGTGATGCTTTATTCCATCGGAAAAGATTCGTCGGTGATGGTTCGTTTGGCCGAAAAAGCCTTTTTCCCCGGAAAAGTTCCATTCCCGCTGATGCACATCGATTCGAAATGGAAATTTCAGGAAATGGTTGAATTCCGTGACAATTACGCCAGGGAAAACAACTGGAACCTGATTGTTCATTACAACAAAGAAGCTTTCGAAGCAGGTGTTGGCCCGTTTACCCACGGAAGCAAAGTGCATACCGATGTGATGAAAACACAGGCTTTGCTTGAAGGACTTGGCAAATATAAATTCGATGCAGCCTTTGGTGGCGCCCGCCGCGACGAAGAGAAATCGCGCGCGAAAGAACGCATCTTCTCGTTCCGCGATAAATTCCATCAGTGGGACCCGAAAAATCAACGCCCCGAATTGTGGGACATCTACAATGCACGCGTTCACAAAGGCGAATCAATCCGTGTATTCCCTATCTCAAACTGGACTGAACTTGATATCTGGCAATACATTCGTCTGGAAAAAATACCGATCGTACCGCTCTATTTCGCCAAAGAGCGACCTGTGGTAAATCAGGACGGTAACCTGATCATGGTTGACGATGACCGCATGCCAAAAGAAATAGCCGAAAAAGCCGAAATGAAAATGGTCCGTTTCCGCACACTGGGATGTTATCCATTGACCGGGGCTGTTGAATCGGAAGCCGATACGATTGAGAAAATTGTAGAAGAAATGATGACCGTGACCGTTTCGGAGCGCACCACCCGTGTGATCGACTTCGACCAGGACGGCTCGATGGAGCAGAAAAAGAGAGAAGGGTATTTTTAAGAAGCCAAAAGCCCCTCCAAACCTCCCCGAAGGGGAGGCTTAAAAAAAGTGTCCGTCACATAAATGAACAGCAACAGCAAAGAAATACCGCTCAGATCATTCATCGCTCCATATCCTTTGCCTTTCGGCTTTAGCCAACGGACACATAAATAATATCAAACAATAAACAACATGAATACAGAAAATAACCAAAGTATATCCACAGTGAATTCTCCAAACGGAGAAACAAGGGGAACGCTCGATATCAATACCTATTTAGATCAGGACGAGAAAAAAGACTTGCTCCGCCTCCTGACCGCAGGTTCGGTTGACGATGGAAAATCAACTTTGATTGGAAGATTGTTATTCGACAGTAAAAAAATATACGAAGATCAGCTTTCGGCGCTCGAACGCGACAGTAAACGCATGGGACATGCCGGTGAGGAAATCGACTACGCGCTCCTGCTCGACGGTTTGAAAGCCGAACGCGAACAGGGAATCACCATTGATGTGGCTTACCGCTACTTCTCTACCAACAAGCGGAAATTCATCATTGCCGATACGCCCGGGCACACGCAATACACGCGAAACATGGTGACCGGTGCGTCAACCGCCAACCTGGCCATTATCCTGATTGATGCTACCAAAGGCGTGATCACCCAAACCCGTCGTCATACATTTCTGGTTTCGTTGCTGGGCATCAAACACGTGGTGCTGGCGGTCAACAAAATGGATTTGGTGAATTACGACCAGAAAGTGTTCGATGAAATTGTCGCCGAATACAAATCATTCATCACACAATTGGATGTTCCGGATGTGAACTTTATTCCAATTGCTGCACTGAAAGGTGAAAATGTGGTTGAACCAACCACCCTGATGCCCTGGTACCACGGCCCAAGTATGCTGGAATTTCTCGAATCGGTGCACATCAGCAGCGACCGCAACTTCGACGACATGCGTTTCCCGGTTCAGTACGTACTTCGTCCCGACCTTGATTTCCGCGGTTTCTCGGCTCGTGTAGCTTCAGGAATTATCCGGAAAGGTGAAAAAATAATGGTATTGCCATCGCGCAAAACTTCAAGAATAAAAGAAATTATTACCTACGACGGAAACCTTGACGAGGCTTTTCCGCCGCAATCGGTAACCATTACGCTCGAAGATGAGATCGACATTTCGCGTGGCGACATGATTGTTTATCCTGATAATCTGCCGCGCATCGAACGCCATTTTGAAGCCATGCTGGTTTGGATGGACGAAAAACCAATGGATCCGAACATGCAGCTTTTCATCAAACACGCCAACAATACCACCCGTGTGCGGTTTGATAAAATTCAGTATAAAATTGATGTCAACAGCCTTCAAAAGTCATCGGTTAACCATTTTGAACTGAACGAGATCGGACGTGTGGTGATGACCACCAACAAAGCCATTTATTTCGATCCATATAAGAAAAACCGCAGCACCGGTTCTTTCATACTGATCGACCCGATTACCAACAATACGGTGGCCGTTGGGATGATCATCGACAAACTGAGCGCTGAAGACCTTCCTTCGAAAATTGTGGACGAAAAAACACTGGAAGCCAATAAAAGCCGGATACACAAAGGAGAATGCCTGATTTCGGACGCACAACGTCAGAAACGTTTCAACCAAAATCCGGCAACGCTTTGGATTACCGGATTGCATGGTTCAGGAAAAAATGAACTGGCGTTTACGCTCGAAAAAGAACTGTTCGATGCCGGTGCGACGGTTGTTTTGTTAGACGGAAGTTCAATCCGGTCGGGCCTTTCCAACGAGCTTGACTTTTCGCCGACCGATCGTGCCGAGCATCTGCGTCGTGTTGCTCACATCAGCAAATTGCTGAACGATCAGGGAATTATCACCATCTGCTCGTTTATTACTCCCGATGAAAGCATCCGAAAACAAGTCATTCAAATTATTGGCGAAGACCGGTTTAAACTGATTCACATGGATGCCACCATTGAATTCTGTAAAAAGAACAAACCTGAATTATATGAAAAATTTGAAGAAGGACTGATCGCGAACCTTCCCGGAGCCGATCTACAATTTTTTCCTCCTGAAAATCCAACCTTGCTTTTGAAACCCGAAAACCGTGCAACAAATACAAAAACCATCATGGAATATCTGGCCGATCACAAGATTTTTCCGATCGTTTAATAAATTGAAATTGCTATCAGATGATAGACAAAAGACTCAGCGATGGGTCTTTTGTTGTTTTTGGAAGGATCGTTAGTCAAACTTCACACTTATCAAAAAATATTTCAATGTCGTTTAGTTAAGAAATCTTCTGAAAGGCTTGATTTTATTGGTATTTTATAGAAAATAGTTCTTTGAAAAGTTTGTAATTTGCTCAAAGGTGATTATCTTGTAGGGGTATATAGGGGGTAACCCAAGTGTCAACACAAAACCAGATTATCGGGAAAAATTAACGGAAAATATCGACTATGAAATTGGAAATCAACAATTTATCAGCCGTTCAAAAGACGGCAGTGATGGGGTGTTCACCCGTAGCCGAAAATTACCGATCAAAACTTTAATCTTGCTAGTGCTTAAGTTCAAGAGTTCTATACAGCGCGAGTTGGATCGCTTTTACAAAGAAGTTATGCAAAGTGACTTCAATATCAGGGCGGTAACCAAAGGCGCCTTTACTCAGGCAAGAGCAAAATTAAACCCATGGGCCTTTAAGCGGCTGAACGAGGTTGCAGTTAACTCCTTCTATGAAGGCGCTGAATACTATTTGTGGCACAACATGCGGTTGCTTGCCGTTGACGGTATCCGCCTTGTTTTACCCAACCATCCTACAGTTGCAGAAGAATTTGGTGTTCACCAGTTTGGGCCAAAGGCAGACAGTCCTCGTTCCCTGGCTATGGGTTCGTTGTTGTACGATGTTTTAAACCTGGTAACCCTCGATTCGCAAATAGCACCGTACGCATCAAGCGAGCGGGATTTGCTGATGCAACACTTAGATCAGGTCAAGCCAGGAGATTTGCTATTGCTCGACCGGGGATATCCCAGTTTCTGGCTGTTGTTTTTGATGAAAGCAAAGGGCATCGAGTTTTGTGTCCGTCTGAAAGAAGACTGGAGGCTAAAGGTGAAAGACTTTACCGAAAGTTCTGAAAAAGAAAGGATTGTCACCTTTACCTTACCAAAGAAAGACAGAGCCAAACTTAAGGATTTCTCCCACATGCTAGATGCCGAAATAACATGTAGGTTGATAAAAGTCGAACTCGAAAATGGGGAAAAAGAAGTACTCTGTACATCGTTGACAGATGCAGAAACGTACCCTTACGAAGAATTTGAACAACTTTACCACTACCGATGGAACGAGGAAGAAGCATACAAATTATTGAAAAGCCGCATCGAGTTGGAAGCTTTTTCGGGTAAAACAGCACGGGCAGTAAAACAAGATTTCCATGCAAGAGTATTCTTGATGACTCTGTGTGCAGCTTATGCACATCCCATTGAAGAAAGGGTTATTAAAGAATACAAGGCAGACCAGAACAGGAAACACGACCAAAAGATCAACCGCACCAACGCCCTGTCAACAACAATGGATATGTTGGTTCCAACCTTTATCCGAAAGGAATACAGAGCGGCATTACAAGCCTTTGATGAACTGGTGGAAAAAACAAGGGAAATAATCAGACCGGGGCGGAGTAATCCAAGGAATAAAAAACCGAAGAAGCCTTACTCTATGAATTACAAACGATTATGAATAAATACTAACTAAACGACATTGAAAAATATTTACCAAAATCTGTGATTTTTTTTGACGTATAAGATTGCGAATTCATTAAGAATCAGTCCGGAAGACCGGAAATACCTTATTCAGAAAATTATCGTGCGTTTTGGAAAATCATTTGATCGGCACAATACTCAGCTTAAACATTCCACCTTGATTTACCGGATTGCCATCAATAATTCTAAAGGCCCTTACGTATGATTTCGAGCGCTTCTTTTACGTGTTTTTCAGGAGACAATTGCGACTTAAATTCCTTGATTAACCGGCCTTCAGGATCGAAAATATAGGTAACACGACCCGGAAGTAGGCCGAACAAATCGTAAGGAACACCCAATAATTTGCGCAATTCGCCAGCTGTATCCGAGAGCAACGAAAATGGCAAATGGTATTTTGCCTTGAATTGGGAATGGGTATCGGGCTTATCGCTGCTCACGCCATAAACAACCGCTCCGGCATCTACCAAATCCTGAAACGAATCGCGAAAACTACAGGCTTCCTTTACACAGCCGGGAGTATCGTCTTTGGGGTAAAAATATAAAACAAGGTATTTTCCTTTTAATGCGGCAATGTTAATTGGTTGATGGTTTTCGTCATTCAGGATAAAATGAGGAAGGTTATCTCCTATGTGAAGTTTATATTCTGCCATTTGCTGGTTGGTTCATTATATGAATGTTTACAAAATCTCTTTCAAGGCAATGGAAATATCATTTGCATGTTGAACGCCAATTCCACTCCATTGTATTTTTCCATCCTGAAACAACACTATGGCCGGAATGTTTTGAACCCTGCAACTCGAAGCGATATCGGGATAATGATCAACATTCACTTTTAAAATTCGCACATGCTCTTTGAACTGATTCTTCACTTCTTTCAGAACAGGAGGCATCAACCGGCATGGTATGCACCAGTCGGCGTAAAAATCAACCAATACCGGCCTTGAAGATTTCACGATATGATAAAATCTTCTACTCATTATTGATCGCTTTTTTCCAGATAAAACTACCCAACAAATCACCGATTAAATAGCCCATTGCCAGACCCCACAAGGTTGAAAAATACCATACAGATTTTATTGGGCAAGTTCCGGTTTTACAACCCACAAACTTCCAGTAAAGTAAACCTCCAACTGCACCTACTATGGCAAAGACAATCTTAAGCGTCAAATTTTTATTTCTTATCATTTAAAGTGATTTGGGTTAAGAACAACAGCTTGATTGATAAGTTCTGGATAACCAGATAGAAAATAAAAATTTGCCATAGATAATTTTGATATCCATGGTAAACAAACAATTCCGTGCTTCGCAAAGAATCCGGAATTAATAAATTTCTTCCTGAAAAAGCAAGAAGTATCAAACAATCGGCTAAATTCGTTCAGCAAAAAATTTAAGTAAAATTTAAAAATCATGAAACTAAAAGCATTTCATAAATTAAGCTACGGATTGTATCTGGTGGCTTCAGAATACAATGGAAAAAAGGCCGGATACATTGCAAACACTACTTTTCAGGTGACGTCGCAACCCGAGCAACTTGCAATTTCGTGCCACAAGAAAAACCAGACAACACAGGTAATTCTCGATTCCGGCATATTTTCAGTTTCAGTATTGAAAAAAGACGTGAATATGAAGATCATAGGCGATTTTGGTTTCATGTCATCATCCGATCTGGACAAATTCAGCAGTGTAAAAGCCATTACCTCCATCACCGGCGCACCCATTGTGCTCGACAGCGCGGTGGCCTGGTTCGATTGTAAAGTCACCAATTCCATCGACCTCGGATCGCACTACCTAATCATTGGCGAAGTTCTTGATGCCGATGAAATTTCGGATGAAGAACCGCTGACTTACAAGCATTACCGCGAAAAATACAAAATGCTGTCGCCAAAGAATTCGCCAACCTATATCGAAAAATCGGCGCTCGATGCAGAAGCCTCTGCAACTGTTGCAGAAGAAAAAGAGCCGGAAAACGACCACGAACATGAATACATTTTTGATGGTCAGAGCTGGGTTTGTGTGATCTGCGGATTTACCTACAATCCCGAAGAAGGCGACCCTACGATGGGAATTGCACCCGGAACACCTTTTGAAGACTTGCCTGAAGATTACAAATGCCCTATTTGCAACGCCAGCAAGGAATATTTTAAGAAGGTGTAGAAAGTGATTAGTGTTCAGTCTCAGTAATCAGAGGTCATTGGTGGTCATTTGCTTTGCGTCATTTATTGTCATTTATTGTCATTTATTGTCATCACACAATACGGTTTTTACTACTAAATGACAATCTATGACCTAATGACTACAAATGACAATCAAAGTCAATGAACATTGGACTGTTTCAATCATTTCATTATTTTTGCCGTCCAAACGATAAGTGCACCATGAAGAACAAAAACTACAACATCGCATTGACCCAGATTTCGCTGGATGCAACTCCGGAAGTGAATCTGAAAAAGTGTCTGGAATGGATACGGAAAGCCGCCAAACAGGGAGCCAATGTGGTTTGTTTACCCGAATTATACAGTTCGTTCTACTTTTGTCAGAGCGAAAATCACGATTATTTTGATTTGGCAGAACCGCTGCACAACGATTCATACAAAGCTTTCAGCACACTTGCCAACGAACTGGGAGTTGTGCTGATCGTTCCATTTTTCGAAAGACGCGCTTCAGGATTGTATCATAATTCGGCTTACATCATCGACACCGATGGTTCGCAGGCCGGCTTGTACCGTAAAATGCACATTCCGGACGATCCAAGCTATTACGAAAAATTCTATTTCACACCCGGAGACATTGGTTTCAAGGCCTTCGACACCAGGATGGGCAAAATCGGAACGCTGATTTGCTGGGACCAATGGTATCCTGAAGGAGCGCGGATTACTGCTCTGCAAGGCGCCGAGGTGCTCTTCTACCCTACTGCCATCGGCTGGCATCCTTCGGAAAAAGCGCAATACGGCGAAAAGCAGCACGATGCGTGGCGCACTGTTCAGCGCGGACATGCCGTTGCCAACGGGATTTTTGTAGCCGCCTGCAACCGCGTGGGTTTTGAGAAACCCGTGGAAACATCAGCAGGAATTGAATTCTGGGGAGCTTCGTTTATTGCAGGTCCGCAAGGCGAAATACTGGCCGAAGCATCGCACGACAAGGAAGAAATCATCATGGCCGAAATTGATCATACTTTGATGGAAGACGTCCGCCGCAACTGGCCTTTCCTGCGTGACCGCCGGATTGATGCTTATGGAGATATTACGAAAAGGTTTATTGATTAAGAAAACGATGATTAAATAAGACATACATTGAAATACTATTTCGATAAACATTTTGAGTTAAGATACTTCGAAATGAATAAGTTCGGAGAGGCTTCATCGTCATCTATCTTAACTTTATTGGAAGAAACTGCTGCCGACCATTGCTATTCAATAAACCACAGTTTGTATGACCTTGAAAAACAAAACATTGGATGGGTATTGCTTTCGGGAGTAATGGAAATGTTTCAATATCCAAAATACAAGGAAAAGATCACCATCAGGACTTGGCTATCAAGCTATTCAACGGTTAAAGGAATCAGGGAAAATATTATTTATAATGAACTGGGGAAAATAATTGGAAAAGCAAAAGGTCTATGGGTTTTCTTTGATATTCAAAGAAGAAGGCCTATTCAAATTTTTGATGCCATAAAAGAGAAATGGTCCTTTTATAAGGAAGAATGTATGAACCATGACATTAGTAAAAAGATTGAACCTGTTGATTCATTAAAGCACATTAAGGAATTCAATATCAACCGGTTTGATGTTGATACGAATCAGCATGTAAACAATATCAGGTATTTACAATGGTTAATGGAGTCAGTTTCAGAAGACATTATCGATAATTTTTATTTAAAATCAATTGATGGTCGTTTTATTGCAGAAGCTCAATTAGGTGATACAATCATGTCATATACTGAGCGGGATATACATGAAAATTCGTATATCCACACCATAAAAACCAAGAGTAATAATAAAGTTTGCGCCATAGCAAAAACGTTATGGAAGAAAAGAATAGATTAGTACAAATGCTCTCAAGAGCTAATAAATAAATGAGAAAAATTATTTTTATTTTACTGCTGCTTACCCAATTTTCGTGCAACGCCCCCAAGCCTGAAGGACTAATCCTGAAAGTACAATTTCAACCAGACAAGACTTACAGCATCTCCACCATCAGGGGAAGTGAAACGGTGATAACCTATTCAGGAGAGGATATTGCCATGCAAAAGATAAAAAGTAAGAACATTAAAAACCCAACGATATCGAAGGTAAAAACAAAGACCGATGCCGAGTTGGTAACCGAAAAAAGTTCTTCTGGTACAAGTTTCCCTGTCACCTTAACCTATAAAAGAATTATGAGCCTCGACGGAAAAAACCAAATTCCGGAAGGCACTGTGGTTCAGGGCGAAATCAGAGCCGGGAAACTGCCAACTTTTTGCAAGGTCGTCTCCGGCACACTCGACTTTGATCAAAAAGAACTGCTTCTGCAAACTGTTCGAAGCAACTTTGAGCAACTCGAATTTCCGGAACAGCCACTCAAAATTGGAGATCAGTTCTCGACAGACCGCACCGTTACCATGCCAATGGAAGGTTCTGTAATCGAAATGGTGGTCACCACCACTTACAAACTGCAAAGCATCAAAGACAACATGGCACAATTCGAACTTAGCCAAAACTACCTGATGACTCCTAAGATGATGGACAATTCGTTTACCGGAAGCGGCAACGGAAAAGGTCAGCTAAGCTACGACATCGCGAATTTCCTGGTTACTGACTACTCCATTAAAACGGAGTTGGTCATGAATAAAAAGCTCAATTATTTTGAGTTCGATCTCAAAACAATTAATGAATTCAGTCAGCAGACAAAACTGGTAACGAATTAGTTTTATTTTTGAACGGTATTTAAACCCAAAACCATGAAATAATGAAAACCATATCACGTAGATTCCCTGCAGAGTGGGAAAAACATCAGGCAACATTACTTTCATTTCCTTCTGAAGGTCGTGACTGGCCCGGAAAGTACCACGCCATTAAATGGGCATTTGTGGAGATGATCAAAAAAGTGACTACTTACGAACCTGTTATCCTGGTCGTTCAGTCGGACGAGCTGCGTGAAAAAGTAGCCGTGATGCTCGAACAGGCGCATGTCGATCCGGCTCAGGTAAGCTATATCATCAAGGATACCAACCGCAACTGGATGCGCGATTCGGGTCCGGCAATTGTAAAAACAGCCGATGGTGGCCGCGAAGCCATTCAGTTTGGCTTTACCGGTTGGGCAAAATACAAAAACCACAAGAAAGATCAGGGAATTCCGGCAGCAGTAGCGCAACACCTGGGATTACCACTGATTCCGGCGATGTACTACAACAAACTGGTTGTACTTGAAGGCGGTTCCATTGACGTAAACGGCTACGGAACGTTGATCACTACCGAAGAATGTCTGATGGATCCGGTTCTGCAAATTCGGAACAAAGGCTTCAGGAAAGAAGATTACGAAAATGTTTTCCGCGAATACCTTGGCGTGACAAACACAATCTGGCTGGGGGAAGGCATTGAAGGCGACGACACGCACGGCCATGTGGACGATATTTGCCGATTTGTGAACAGAAATACGGTGATCGCAGTTCAGGAACCAAACACCAGCGACCCGAACCATCATAAATTGGAAGCAAATCTGGAAATACTAAGAAACTCGAAACTCGAAAATGGCGAAAAACTGAATGTGTTGACCATGCCAATGCCTGGCCGCCTAGACTTTGAAGATTTACGCCTTCCGGCTAGTTATGTGAACTTTTTGGTGACCAACGGTTGTGTGCTGATGCCAACTTTCAACGATAAAAATGACTACAAAGCACTGGAAATTTTGACTGATTTATTTCCTGATCGCGATGTAATCGGCATCAGCGCGGTTGATCTGGTTTGGGGATTGGGAACCTTGCATTGCCTGAGCCACGAAATTACTGAGATATAATCATATTACTCCTGATGATTTGAACTCCTTTTTCCTGAAGTTCAGTTCTTATTTTCACAAATTCATCGGGATTTAGCGGACAAGTTGCATCTTCAACAAGAACCGCTTTAAAACCTTCATTTAAAGCATCTATGATGGAAAAATACACACAAATATCAGCAGCAAATCCGCAGAAATAAAGTACGGTTGCCCCTTTTTCGCGGAGGTAGCCTGCCAAGCCGGTGCTGTGCAGATGGCTGTTGTCAAAAAATCCACTGTAACTGTCAATTTCCGGATTTATTCCTTTCCTGAAAATGGCGGTTATCTTCAGTGTTTCCATTTCAGGATGAAACCCCGCTCCTTTTGTACCCTGAACACAGTGATCGGGCCATAAAACCTGGTCCATTCCAAAGAGTTCAATGATATCAAATGGTTTTTTGCCCTGGTGGTTACTGGCAAAACTTGTATGATTGGCCGGATGCCAGTCCTGAGTTGCCACCACCAATTCAAATTCAGGAAGCAACTTATTGATGACAGGCACAATGGAATCACCATTTGCAATTGCCAAGGCTCCGCCAGGCATAAAATCAATCTGAGCATCTACAATCACCAGAGCCTTCATTTCAATCCTTTTTTATGGTTTCAATCAAAATATCCCGCTCTTTCATTAGCTTATCACTAATCCCCACTTTGTAAATATGCGGATTGTCAAAGCGCTTGTATTCAGGCGACAATTTCTTCAACCTTTCAATACCAAAGCTGGCAATTTCTTCCAGAGTGCGGGGTTTTTCCATTCGTTTTCCGTTTTCCATCACCTTTACCAACAATGGTTCCTTCTGACAGTTTTTTACTGAAAGTGACTTCAAAACATCAAAAGGATGGGTGATTTTATGAAAATCGTGTTCCTCATCAAGTGCGATGGCATCTGCGCCAATCCAGTTGCCATGGCTGTCGGAAATCCGATAAACCTGCTTTTTATGTGGCAAGGTAACTTTTCCCAAATTTTCAGACAATTTAAGACTTGGCTTTCCATCGAGTAGAGCCAGCTTATAAACACCGTCCAAAGCTGCATCAGGCGAGCCGATGACCAAACTTGTGCCAACTCCAAACACATCGATTGGCGCTTGCTGTTCCAAAAGGCTCTTGATCACAAATTCATCCAGTTGATTGGAAACGGCAATTTTCACGTTTTGTAAGCCGGCATCGTCAAGCATTTTTCGGCTTTTTCGTGCAAGATAGGCCAAGTCGCCACTGTCAAGTCGAATTGCTATCAGTGAATGTCCCCGCTTTTCCATTTCTTTTGCTACTGTAATGGCATTGGGAATTCCGCTTTTGAGCGTATTATAAGTATCAACCAACAGCACGCAATCATATGGGCGGATTTCAGCAAAATCGCGAAAAGCGCTCAGTTCATCATCATAACTTTGAATAAATGAATGTGCCATTGTTCCCGAAACAGGAATGTTGAAATCACGGGCTGCTCTTACATTGCTGGTTGCATCAAAACCGCCAATAATGGCAGCGCGACTGGCAGAATAACCTCCGGCTCCCTGGGCTCTTCGCAAACCAAAATCAATCAGTTTCCGGTTCCCGGCAACCATCCGCATCCGGCTGGCTTTGGTTGCAATCAATGTTTGGAAATTGAGAATATTCAACAACAGTGTTTCGATTAACTGGGCTTCAATGAGGTTGGCTTCAACAAGCAAAACCGGACGGTTAGGGAAAACCAAATCGCCTTCGCGACTCGAAAAAATGTTGCCTTTAAACTGAAAGGTTTTCAGGTATTCAACAAAGTCTGCCGTAAATCCAATTTCGCTGAGATACCGGAGGTCTTTGTCATCAAAACGCAGGTTTTCCAACGCATCCAGCAAATCTTCAAGACCGGCAAAAACCGCATAACCACTGTGAAAAGGCAGCTTCCGGAAAAAGTAATCGAATACGGCATTTTCTTCTTTTCTTCCTTTCTGAAAATATACCTGAGCCATGGTGAGCTCATACTGATCGGTATAGGTACCTGTATAATCAATCATTTCAGTAATTGGTTTATTATGCTAAAGGACAAACACTTAAAGCCAGCAAAGACGCTATCTGATCCGGTCGATGGAGCGTATCAGCGCTTCGTCTTTTCCGATTGCGCGGATGGCCAGATAATCCAAAATAATAGCAACCAGCGGGAAAACCATGCTGATTTTATAGCTGATCTGTGCTTCATTGAAAGTGTACCAGGTAA
>CAMDGL010000030.1 GCA_945897845.1 Chitinophaga pinensis
TAGAACTCGTTAAAGATACAATTTGAAAGCAAATCACAACGTGCGAACAGGCTTATCGAATAGGTTTAAAGATGTGATAGAACTCGTTAAAGATACAATTTGAAAGCAAATCACAACGGCTTCTTGTCCAATAGTTGGACTTTATAAGATGTGATAGAACTCGTTAAAGATACAATTTGAAAGCAAATCACAACTTGGCATCTTGTGGCTTGATGTGGAATTCGGATGTGATAGAACTCGTTAGAGACAATTTGAAAGCAAATCACAACTAATATTCCGCCAACGCTGTTAATTATTGGGATGGCTTTTGCTTTGTCTTCAATTTATGGGTGCGCAAGTTTAAAACTTGCGCACCCAAGGCAATTTACTTCGCCGGAGTTGCTTTTTTAACCGGCTTTTCCAGGATGGGTTCGTATTTTCGAATGGTAAATTTTACCAGCTGGTAGGAAATGATGACCAAAACAGGCCAACTTAAAAACCAAAGTATTGAATTCCAGTACATATGTGATTGATTTACAATTTAAAATATTTACTATTTACTATTTTAATAAGTGTGGTGTTCCTGTTCCAGTTCTTCGGTACTGATTTGCTTTTTGTTCATTGCTTTCCAGGCAAACCAGATGTAGCCCAGCACAAAGGGGACAAACAGCGAAACGTAGCTCATGGCTACCAAAGTGAACTTACTCGATGAAGCGTTTTCGATGGTCAGCGACGATTGCAGGTTAAAAACCGACGGATAAAAACTGGTTTGATTGAACCCGGCCAGAATAAACAAAGCCCAAACGGTAAAAACAGTACCAATGCCTCCGCACCAGATTCCTTTGGTTCCGCCTTTCAGGAGCGTTGAAATGATTCCATACAATACCAGAATAACGCCTGTTAATAGCAGAATGGTATTTATTGGCATGGCCAGCAAATTGTGAAGGTATTTATAGGATTCGATCGAAATTACACCGGTTTCGGGATTGTAAGCAAAACCATCTTTAAAAAGTAAGGCAATTACGAAATAAAGAAAGAATACCAAAAACGGAACGGTATTGTATAAAAGGTGCTTTTTTGAACGATCGTAAATCGCTGCATTGTCAACAGAATTCATAAAATACAGCAAGCCCAAAATGCGCGATAGGAATAGGACTGCCAAACCCAGGGCCACATTGTGAAATGTGAGCACGGCTTCCAGTCCCCGGAAGGGTGTTCCCCAGGTTACACGGTTCATATCGTCGAGCGAAAACATGGCGCCATTAAAGAATGTGCCAACGGCAATGCCTACCAGCAACGGACCTAGCAATCCATTTATAAAAAGAAAAATCTCGTAAGTTTTTGCCCCTAAAAAGTTGGCCGGTTTTTTACGAAACTCGTACGATACTGCCTGTATTACAAACGAAAAAAGGATTGCAAACCAAACCCAGTAGGCACCTCCGAATGAAGTGGCATAAAACAGCGGGAAGGAAGCAAAGAAAGCGCCGCCAAAAGTCACCAGCGTGGTGAAGGTAAATTCCCATTTCCGGCCAAGTGTGTTCACCAAAAGAGATTTTTCCTTTTCGTTTTTGGCAATTGAAAAAAGCAGGGTTTCGCCGCCCTGAACAAACATCAGGAAAACGAACAATGCGCCCAGTAGCGAAACGATCAGCCACCAGTATTGCTGCAAGGTTATCAGTGAAAAAGTTTCAAACATGGGTGGTTCCTCCTTCAGATTTAGGTCCGATTTTAATTTGTCGCATCATGATTTTTATTTCGGCAATAAGCAAGGTTGTAAAGATGATGGCAAAAAGCCAGAAAGTAACCTGTACGGCGCCGGTGCTTATCTTGGTTACGGCAGCCATCGTTGGCATCAAATCCTGAATTACCCATGGCTGACGGCCAACTTCTGCCAATACCCATCCTGCCTGACTGGCCAGATATGCCAAAGGAATGGTCCATATTGCTATCCAAAGGAATTTTCGTTTTTTGTGAATTCTTCCTTTCAACGTATAAAACAAGGCCAGCAGAAAGAAGAAGATAAAATACATGCCCAGTACCACCATGATGTGAAAACTGTAAAACGACAATGCCACACTTGGCACCAAAGTATTTGGATCGCTGATGTAGCCATATCCGAAGTAGCTGAAGTAGTTTTTCTGAAATTCAGGACTCATGATTTCAGTCTTAAGAGAATCTGACAGTGAAGTTGTACCTGATTTTTTTGCCAGCTTATAGGCAGTCAGTTTTTCGATGGCAAATTTGCCCCGGGTGATTTTTTCGGTGGCCGACATCACTCCATATTTTTCATTTCCTCTGACCAGGTCGTTTATTCCCGGAACAAATGCATCCCAATCCATGAATGCCATGTAAGAAAGAATATTCGGGATTTCGATTTTCATTGCAAAATCCTTGAGATTTTCGTTCGACGGGTCGGTTTCGGACCTTGAAATAAGTCCGAGAGCTACCAATCCGGCACCTTCGCTTCCATTGTACAAACCTTCGAAAGCGGCAAATTTCATGGGTTGATGATGCGCTACGTCGCGTGCCGAACTATCGCCAGTTGTAACTGTATAAACAGAAGCCAGAAAACCAAAGATGGCAGCAACAACAATGCTTTTACGGGCAAAAACGATGTCCCGGTTTTTCAGTATAAACCATGCTGAAATCCCGATCACAAAAATGGAAGCCAATACAAAACTGGAAGAAGTTGTGTGCAAAAACTTGTGAACAGCCATTGGAGAGAACAGAACGTCCCAAAAACTGGTCATTTCCATCCGGGCTTTTTCCGGATTAAAAACCATACCAACCGGCTTTTGCATCCAGGCGTTGGCCACCAGTATCCACAAAGCAGAAAGGTTGGCCCCTATTGCCGTCAACCAGGTAGCAGTAAGATGAAATCCTTTGCTCACTTTATTCCATCCAAAAAACATAATGGCGATAAAAGTTGATTCCATAAAAAAGGCCAGAATACCTTCGATGGCCAGCGGTGCGCCAAAAATATCGCCCACGAACCACGAATAGGTTGACCAATTGGTCCCAAACTCGAATTCAAGAATAATTCCGGTCGCCACTCCAATGGCAAAATTGATCCCGAAAAGGGTCATCCAGAATTTTGTAATTCGTTTCCACTCCTGGTTTCCGGTCTTTACATACAGGGTTTCCATAATGGCAATGATGATTGCCAGACCCAATGTTAAAGGCACAAAAATCCAGTGATACATGGCCGTCAGAGCAAATTGCCCACGCGACCAGTCAACAAGAGATAAGTCAATTCCTTCAATCATAAATTTTGTTTTATTTGTTGATATTGGTTAAATTTTCGAGTACGTGATCGCTGCGGTCGGCGTCGTTGCTGAAGTTCGTCTTCAGAAAATTGGGAAAAAAGAAGATTTTCAGGATAACGAACAGGATGAAAAGTTTGATGAGGATGACAAGCCAAACCTGTTTTCCCCATTTGGGCAGGTTGGCAAATCCTTCAAAGTAAAACCGGAAAATCCGTTTGAGGAGATTCATATTTTGGGTATCTTGGGTTCAAATAGTTGACACATTAAAGTTAGATGAAATTCAAGGTTTTAAACATTTCAGTCAAAAAAATAAGATAGATAATATTGATAATACATAGATTCTAACAAAGAATGCTGTTTTACAACTACTTGCAGTCATTTTCAGTTTTTTACAATAGTTATATTTGCTATTTCTCAATAAAAATCTGAACAAAATGACTTGTTAATCCTTATAATCCGAAAATCAACTGCCAGGCCCGGAACTTATGAGTGAAGAATTGAAATGTATCCATTGTGGAAATTCATGCGGGAAATCCCCTGTCATTTTTGAAGGGAATCCGTTCTGCTGTTCGGGCTGTTCCACTGTTTACCAGATTCTTCATGCCAGCCAACTGAAACAATATTACCAGATTGAGCCCATGGCAGGGATCAAAATCGACGAGATGCAACTTCCTGCCAGTGAAACGTACTCATTTCTCGACCTCGATCAATTCAAATCAAAAATCCTTAATTTTTCGGAAGGTGGTATTTCGAAGGTCAGTTTTTTCATTCCTGAAATACATTGCGCATCGTGTATCTGGCTGCTCGAAAACCTGCACAGCCTGAACAAAGGCATCATCCAATCATTCGTCAACTTTCCGAAGAAAGAGATCAACATTACTTTTAACGAAAAGGAAATTTCGCTGCGGCAACTGGTCGATCTGCTGGTAAGCATTCATTACATTCCTGAAATTAACCAGCACAGCATCGATAAAAAGTCTGCCGATCAGTCGGACAAAAAGCTTTTCATCAAAATCGGGATTGCAGCGTTCAGTTTCATGAACGCCATGATTTACCACTTTCCGCAATACCTGCCCGGAAATGAATTTCTGGAGGCCGACATGAAAAAATTGTTTGGCTGGTTGAGCGTTTTGCTGGCCATTCCGGTTTTAACATACAGCGCCAGTGATTATTTTCTGACGGCATACAAAAGCCTGAAGAAAAAAATGATCAGCATCGACCTGCCGATTGCGCTCGGGTTGATCACACTTTTTACCCAAAGTCTGGTAGAAATCCTTTCAGGAAAAGGAATCGGATACATCGATTCGCTGACCGGACTCGTATTTTTTATGCTGATTGGCCGGTGGTATCAGGGAAAAACCTATCAGGCGCTGTCGTTTGAGCGCGATTACAAAACTTACTTTCCGCTGGCGGTTACCAAAATTACCGACTCCGGAAATGTCACGATTCCCCTTGAAGATTTGAAACCGGGCGATCAGATTCTGGTCCGCAACCAGGAAATTGTTCCTGCCGATTCGATCCTGAAAAGCGCTACGGCAAGTATCGATTATAGTTTTGTGACCGGCGAATCGATGCCGGTGACAAAGAAAGCCGGTGACTTTGTGTTTGCAGGTGGCCGCCAGATCGGAAATGCCATTGAACTCACCATCGAAAAGGAAGTTCAGCAAAGTTACCTCACCCAACTTTGGAATCAGGTTGAAAATCCGCTCACTGCCGAAAATAAACTAAATACCATTGTCAACCGTGTCAGCCAGTATTTTACGGTGGTGATTGTACTTATCGCCATTGGTTCCGGCCTTTTCTGGTATTTCAAAAAACCTGAAGTGGCACTTTTCGCCTTTACTTCGGTACTGATTATTGCCTGTCCCTGTGCGCTGGCACTGACAGTTCCGTTCACCTTCGGAAGTACCATGCGGCAATACGGGCGCAAAGGTTTTTACCTGAAAAACACCGCGGTGATCGAGCATCTGTACAAAGTTGACACGGTTGTTTTCGACAAAACCGGTACGATTACAAACGCCCAATCGACCGATATCCGGTTTGTTGGGAAACAACTGACTGCTGAACAACTGCTGATAATCAAATCACTGGCATTCCATTCGTCGCACCCTTTGAGCAAAACCATCTTTAATTCCATTGAAGCTGATGAAATTCTGGAAGTGAAAAATTTTCAGGAAATTCCTTCGCTTGGAATCAGCGGTCTGGTGAAAGATATCCGGATCAACATGGGATCGCGATATTTCGTGACCGGAGAAATGAGCAAAGATGAAAACCTGAAAACCGAAGTCTGGATTTATTTCAAGGATGCGGTTGCCGGACATTTTCAACTCGAAAACGAATATCGTCCCGGCTTGCGCGAACTCATCAGGAAACTTCAAAAAACACACGAATTGCATCTTTTAACGGGCGATAACGATGCAGAAAAAGCCAATCTCATACAATTTTTCGGGAATGACAAAAGCCTGCATTTCAATCAATCGCCAACAGACAAGCTAAACTATATCAGAAAATTAAAGCAGGAAGGCCGGAAAGTTTTGATGATCGGCGATGGTTTGAACGACGCAGGAGCTCTAAACGAAAGCAATGTGGGAATTGTGATTGCCGACAATGTTTTCAATTTTTCGCCGGCCTGCGATGCCATTCTGCAGTCGAAACAATTTGGCAAACTCGATAAATTCATACAATTTACCCACCGAAGCATGACCATTGTGAAAGCGGGTTTCCTGATTTCATTTTTGTACAATGTGGTGGGATTATCGTTTGCGGTTCAGGGAAATCTGACCCCCATCGTGGCTGCGATTCTGATGCCAATAAGTTCGGTGTCGGTAGTTGCATTTGCAAGTTTTTCTATACATTTATCCGCAAAAGGTTACCGGTTCTAAACTATAAATTATGTCAGTTGTATTCGTATTGGTTTTTGCAGCAATCATCATGGCAGGTGCCTTCCTGATTGCATTTATATGGTCGGTAAAAAACGGCCAGTACGAAGATACCTACACGCCATCGGTCAGGATGTTGTTTGACGATCCGGAGATGAAAATAGATGAGGAAACGGAAAAAGGGAAAATGAAGACCGACAAACCGTAAATTGTATGGGCGCAATTGTAGAGACGCACTATAGTGCGTCTCTAACCATGTCTAAAAAATTAAAAATATAACTAAACACATCAATATGGAATTACAAAAGTTTTCGTACGACAACCGGATGACCCGCAATTTTGCAATTGCAACCATTGTTTGGGGTGTTGTCGGTTTATTGGCGGGCTTGCTGATTGCCCTTCAAATATTTATACCCTGGATGAATTTCGGGCTCGAATTCACCACCTTCGGGCGAACCCGGCCGGTACACACCAATGCCGTTATTTTTGCCTTCGTTGGAAATGCCATTTTTACAGCGGTTTATTACTCGTTGCAACGCTTGCTGAAAACACGCATGTACAGCGAACTGCTCGGCAAAATCCATTTCTGGGGTTGGCAGTCGATTATTGTTGCGGCAGCCATTACTTTGCTTGCAGGATTTACAACCGGTAAAGAATACGCCGAACTTGAATGGCCCATCGACATTGCAATTACATTGGTTTGGGTGGTTTTCGGCTGGAACATGTTCGGAACAATTCTGCAACGCCGCACCAGTCACATTTACGTTTCAATCTGGTTTTACATAGCTACCTGGGTTACGGTGGCTGTTCTTCATATTTTCAATTCACTGGCAGTGCCGGTTAGTTTCCTGAAAAGTTATACGCTTTACGCAGGCGTTCAGGATGCATTGGTACAATGGTGGTACGGACACAATGCGGTGGCATTTTTCCTTACTACGCCTTTTCTGGGAATGATGTATTATTTTGTTCCAAAAGTTTCCGGACGACCTGTTTATTCCTACAAACTTTCCATCGTGCATTTCTGGTCGCTCATTTTCCTTTATATCTGGGCCGGACCACACCACTTGCTGTACAGTTCACTGCCCGATTGGCTTCAGGCGCTGGGAACCACTTTTTCAGTGATGTTGCTCGCCCCAAGCTGGGGAGGTATGATCAACGGACTGCTCACCCTTCGTGGTGCGTGGGACAAGGTGCGTAGGGATCCCGTTCTTAAAATGTTTGTGGTGGGTATCACTGCCTACGGAATGTCAACTTTTGAAGGACCATTGCTGTCGTTCAAAACCGTAAATGCCATCAGTCACTTTACCGACTGGACCATCGGGCACGTTCACATCGGAGCACTTGGCTGGAACGGATTACTGACTTTCGGGATGATTTACTGGCTGATTCCGCGTTTGTACAATACCAAACTTTATTCAACAAAACTGGCCAACGTACACTTCTGGATTGCCACACTTGCCATCGTTTTTTATGCGGTGCCGCTTTATATCGGTGGAATTACGCAGGCTTTGATGTGGAAACAATTTACTCCTGACGGATTTTTAATGTATCCGAATTTCCTTGAAACAGTGGCACAGCTTATTCCGATGTACACCATCAGGGCATTTGGCGGTTTTTTATATGTTGCCGGATTCTTAATTCTGGTGTTCAATGTGGTGAAAACAATACAGGCAGGTTCGTTTGTTTACGAAGAAGAAGCACAGGCTCCTGCGCTCGAAGTATTGCCTGATGGAAAAACTTCGTCAGAATCCGGACACCGTTTTCTGGAACGCAAACCGATCCGCTTCCTGATTGTCGCGACCATTGTTATTCTGGTTGGCGGAATCGTTGAAGTGATTCCGACCTACCTGATCAAATCAAATATTCCGACCATCACAAGCGTAAAACCATACACACCACTCGAATTGCAGGGAAGGGATATTTACGTGAAAGAAGGTTGCTACAATTGCCATTCGCAGATGATCCGGCCATTCCGCTCCGAAACTGAACGTTACGGGGAATATTCAAAAGCCGGAGAATCAGTGTATGATCATCCTTTCCAGTTTGGATCGAAACGCACCGGACCAGACTTGGCGCGCGAAGGAGTAAAAACCGGGAAAAACTACAAGCCAAATTCATGGCACTACAACCACTTCATCGATCCGCAGAAAATGAACGAGGCATCCATTATGCCTGCATATCCGTGGCTGGCCAAAAAGGAAATCGATATTCAATCGACTCCGGGGAAAATAAGGGCGATGAAATTATTGGGAGTCCCCTACCCCGACAATTACGAACGGCAGGCCATTGCCGATTTAAAAGCGCAGGCCGACAGCATCGCCAAAGATCTGGCGACAGCCGGAATCCAAACCGACAGCAACCGCGAAATAATCGCTTTGATTGCTTACATGCAGCGTCTTGGAATTGACATTATGAACAAACCTGTAAAAAAATAAGCTATGGTAGGCGATACATTACGTACTATATTTCATGTTGAAATTTATGCACTGATAGGCTTTATTATTTTCTTTACCTTCTTCATTTTCGTTACAATCAATGCATTCAGGATGAAGAAAGAAGAAATTGATGAGTTCAGTAATATGCCTTTGGATGATTCGGAAGCACAGAGAGTGTTCAATGATCAGTCGCAGCAGGCTAGAAATACGAACGGATAATATGAAACAAATTTAAAAGACAACCCAAACAACAAAATAAAGACCTATGCATACAAATGATGAGGATCAATTGAACAAGCAAAAGGAAGTTCATCAGGAAGTGGATGATGCAACGCAAATTAAATATTTCGGAGGACATGAATATGATGGGATCAAAGAGCTCGACAATCCACTTCCTCCGTGGTTGAAATATCTTTTTTACGTGACCATCGTCATTTCATTCTCATACCTGATATTGCTTTTTGTATTTGAAGATGAAGACATTGTACAAAAAAAAGAATACCGCAAAGAAATGATGGCGGCCAAAGCCAAAACAGATGTTGCGGTAAGTGAAGAAGCTACGAAAACGGCAACCGCTGCGCCCCTGACTGAAGAACAAATACTTGCAGCAGGAAAAGTCATTTTCGATAAAACCTGTCTGGTTTGTCATGGCAAATTCGGAGAAGGATTGGTTGGACCGAATTTCACCGACGAATACTGGATTCATGGCGGAAAACCGGAAGATTTACTCAAGGTAATCAATGAAGGGGTGATTGAAAAGGGTATGATTTCGTACAAAAGTCAACTGAATAAAACCCAGATCAATAATGTGATCGCCTATATTTTGAGTTTGCAGGGAACAAATCCTCCAAATCCAAAAGCGCCGCAGGGTGAGAAAATAGTAAAAAATTAAAGCCCCCTTCCCGTTCCCCGTTGGGGGAAAGCTTTGGGCATCGATTCTTTCAAGTTTTCTATAAAAATAGTTTTATGTTCAGATACAACTCTACGAATATCGGTTTTTTAAGCCCCCTCTTTTGGAGGGGGTTGGGGGGAGGCTTTAATGGATAATTTTCAGGAAACGACCTTCAGGGACCGGCCGTCAACGTTTGGAAAAGATGGCAAAAGGGTCTGGCTATTCCCGAAAATGCCAAAAGGAAAACTGTACAATATCCGGAGAATTATTGCCTGGACATTGCTCATTTTTTTCTATCTGGCCCCTTTCCTGAAAATCAATGGAGATCCGCTGATTTTTCTGGATTTTCTGCAACGTAAATTTGTTTTGTTTGGCACTACTTTTTACCCGCAGGATTTTCACTTATTGGTTTTGGCAATCATTACGCTGGTTGTATTCATCGTGCTTTTTACGGTTATCTACGGAAGGATTTTCTGCGGATGGGTTTGTCCGCAAACAGTTTTTCTGGAGTTTTTATACCGACCTATTGAGTACCTCATCGATGGTAACGCCGAAAAACAAAAAGAACTCGCGGAGCAAGAGACTGATGCAATTAAAATTCTAAAACGAATACTGAAACACAGCATTTACCTGTTAATTTCTTTCTTCACCATTTTAACATTTATTTCCTACGTCACCGGAACCGACAAACTTGGTGAAATCATTGAAGGCTGGCCCTTGCAAAAATCAGGCTTGTTAATGGGAGCATTGGTATTTACAGGAATACATTATTTCGTATTTGCCTGGTTTCGCGAACAAGTTTGCACCATTGTTTGTCCTTATGGACGCTTGCAGGGAGTTATGCTCGACGTAAATACAATTTTGGTTGCGTACGATTACAAACGAGGCGAACCACGCAGAAATGCAGAAATACGCAAAAGTGATCATGGCGACTGCATCAACTGTTACAGCTGCGTGGCTGTTTGCCCAACCGGAATCGACATCCGCAACGGGACACAACTGGAGTGCATCAATTGTACGGCTTGTATTGACGCTTGCAATTCGGTGATGAAAAGGGTGAAAAAACCAAGCGGATTGATTCGTTTCGCGTCTGAAAAATCGATTTCAGAGGGGAAAAGCATAAAGTTCAATGCGCGAGTCATTGCATATTCGGCAGTATTGATTGTACTCTTATCGGTGTTTACCTATTTGTTCAACATTCGCGGCGATGTAGAAACGTCGATCAACCGTTCGCCCGGAACCATGTTTCAGGAATATGGAGCGGATAATTACAGCAATTTATACAACCTGCAAATGGTAAACAAAACCAATTCGGAAGTCAGCATCGAATTAAAACTGCTTTCTCCTGAAGGTGAAATCCTCCTGATGGGAGATCCGCTCAAGGCAGAAAAAGGCGAAGTTGCCAAACGAAACCTGCTCATTGTACTGAAAAAAGAAACTGTAAAATCGTCGAACAGCCATCTGGAAATTGGTATATTCGAAAATGGGAAAATGATTGACAAGATATCGACAACGTTCGTCGGGCCGAATGCGCTGGATAAAGGTCTCCCCTAAATCCCCTCCAAAAGAGGGGACTTAAAGAACGATTCGAGAAAAATATTCGAGAAAAATAATAGGGATATGAAGATTTATACAAAAACAAAATCGTTGGTTTTTCACCCCCTCTTTTGGAGGGGGAAGGGGGAGGCTTACTTATGAAATTTAATTGGGGAACAGGGATTGTGATAGCGTTGACCGTGATGATCAGCGGAATGCTGGTGCTGGTTTCGATTGCGGTAAGGCAGGACTTTGATTTGGTTGACAACGATTATTATCAGAAATCGATCACGTATCAGCAGCACATCGAAAAAGTTGGGAATACTGCTGAACTGGAGAAGAAGATTGTTTTCGAACTTTCGGCAGACACTTTAAAACTGGCCTTTCCAAATCTGGCAAACTTTCAGGAATATTCAGGCAAAATACATTTCTATAGTCCGGTAGAGGCAAGAAGGGATTTCAGTCTTGAAGTTAAAGTGGATACCGCTTTTTCGCAAATCATAGACTTGAAAAACCTTGAGAAAGGCAGATATCAGGTAAAAATTGACTGGTCGGCAAACGCGGTTTCCTATTATCAGGAAGAAGAAATTGCGGTTGAATGATAAATTACACAATTGATAGAAAACATAAACACTTTACACTATTTTACTCAATTGAGAAAAAATCTTTACTTTTGATAGACGTTTGAAAAAAGACTATTATGGACATGACAACTCAATTAAAAAATAATTTGATCTCGAGGATTAAGAGCTCGAAAGATTTGAATTTTCTGAAAGCAGTTCAGACGATTTTTGATTCATCAGAACAGTCTTTATTTCAATTATCGCCAGAGCAGGAAGATTCTATTGAGAAAGGAAGAGAAGAAATAAAGAATGGTGAATCAATTGAAAATGATCTGCTAATAGTAAAAATGAAAGAATGGCTAACAAAAAAATAATTTGGTCTGCTCATTCCAGTGAGCAATTGAAGGATGTTCTGGATTTTTATACCAAAAGAAATGGAAACATAAATTACAGCCTGAAAATCTTGAATGAAATTGAAGATTTACTAAAAGTGCTTTCAGAAAATGAATTTATTGGGAGACTTACTTCAAATAAAATTACCCGAGTGATCCCAATGAAAAATTATTTAATCTTTTATGAAATCCATAAAAATCAAATCAAAATAGTATCCTTTTGGGACAATCGACAAGATAAAAACAAACTTATTTTCGGTTAAAATTATGGACTTCATTACACCTTTAACCATCGGCCTTATCGGCAGCTTTCATTGTATCGGCATGTGCGGGCCAATTGTGGTTGCGCTTCCCCTCAAAAAGCACAACCTGATCTCGAAAATTTCAGGAGCTGTCTTGTACAATTCGGGCAGGGTAATCACTTACAGTATTTTAGGTATTTTATTCGGCTTGCTGGGCCAGGGAATCCAGATGGCAGGTTTCCAGCAATGGACGTCCATTTTGCTCGGTGCAGCCATGATTATCAGCGTATTGTTTCCATTCTTTTTCAGAGAAAAGATCACCATTGGCAATCTTTTCACCGGATTCTCAGCCCGCCTGATCACAAGGCTAAGAAAGCTTTTCACCGATCGTTCGTATTTTTCGCTTTTGATGATCGGATTGCTAAACGGATTGCTGCCCTGCGGACTGGTTTATGTGGCCATAGCTGGAGCCATCGGTTCAGGAACAGTTCTGAACGGCGCCATTTTTATGATGCTTTTCGGAATCGGAACCATTCCGCTTTTGTTGGTGGCGACGCTGGCAAGTGATGCCATCGGACAAAGGGTGCGCAGCAAAATGCAAAAAGTGGTTCCCTACTTTGTATTTCTGCTCGGCGTGCTTTTTATCCTGAGGGGAATGTCGTTGGGTATTCCATTTATCAGTCCAACATCAGAAAAGTTGGAACCGCACATAATGATTGAAAAAGGAAGTTGCTGCAAATAAATTGTGCATTTTTATAAACATTCAAACCTGTTTTGGGTTTCTTTAGGCAAAACAGATATTGAGCCAACAAGTAATTTGTTGAAAACCAAAAGTCAAAAATGAACCGAAGTCAACGTAACAGATTAACCCAAAAGGAGAAACCTGATATTCAGGCAAACTTCCGAATAAAAATGAGTGAGGCATTTGCAAAGGATATTCGAAAAATAATAGGCAATAAATCTTTCTTTCTTTTTTCACTTTTGATATTTGCCTTTGGAATATTTTCTTCCGGACAAAAAGTTTTTGATGACAAAACAAAAGATCCTGAAATTGGCATCGTTGAACATTTGGATGAATTCCTCCCAACCGACATTTATGTGATTGATGAAAACAATCAACGCATATTACTGACCGATTTAATAGACAAACCGACCATTATCAACTGGGTGTATTTTCGTTGTCCCGGCATTTGCAGCCCGCTAATGGAAGGACTCGCAAAAGTGATGGATGCATCGGACCTGGTTGCCGGAATTGACTATCAGGTGCTGACCATCAGTTTTGATCCATCAGAAACCATTGATTTGGGAATCAGGAAAAAGACCAATTACCTGAACCTGGTGGACAAAAAGGAACAAATCAGCAAAGGGTGGCATTTTTTTGTTTCTGACAGTGCAAGTATTGTAAAAGGAACCAATGCCGTTGGTTTTAAATACAAACGAACCGGACAGGATTTTGCACATGCAGCATCGGTAACGGTTGTAAGTCCAAAAGGAAAAATCACCCGTTATCTGAATGGAATTTATTTCCTCCCTTTCGATTTCAAAATGGCAATCATCGAATCCTCAAAAGGAATGTCGGCGCCAACCATCAACAAAATAATGCAATATTGTTTTTCGTACGATCCGGTCGGACAGGCGTATGTGCTTAATGTAACCAAGATTTCGGGTACGTTGATTTTGTTCGTGGCCGTGTTATTTTTCATGGTACTGATATTCAAACCAAAAAGAAAAAAAACAAACAAACATATTTGATTTATGCAAACAGTGTCTCAACTTCCAGACGAGGTTAACTACCTCGATTACAAAGGAAAATACAAGGGAATATTCGCATGGATATTCTCGACCGACCACAAGCGGATTGCCCTTTTATACATGTATTCGATGCTGACCATGTTTGTGGTTGGCGTTGTGCTTGGTTTGGCCATGAAACTTGAATTAATTGCACCGGGAAAAACCATCATGGACCCGCAAACCTACAATTCGGTATTTACGGTGCACGGTGTAATCATGATTTTCATGATCGTAATACCCGGACTTCCGGCGGTATTTGGCAATTTTATGCTGCCTATAATGATTGGAGCTAAAGACGTTGCATTCCCGAAGGTGAACCTTTTATCATGGTATTTCTATGTTCTGGGAGCAGTTCTGGTTATTGCCTCAGTACTTTTTGGGAACGGAGCGCCCGATACCGGATGGACTTTTTACGCACCTTACAGCTTTAAATCAGGGACCAATTTACTGCCTGCCATTTTCGGGGCATTTGTACTGGGATTCTCCTCCATTTTAACCGGATTAAACTTCATCGTAACCATCCACCGGATGCGTGCACCGGGCATGACGTGGTTTAAAATGCCACTTTTCCCATGGTCGCTTTACGGAACAGCCTGGATTCAGTTGCTTGCAACTCCGGTAGTTGGAATTACACTGGTGCTGGTGGCGCTTGAACGTATTTTCAACATCGGGGTATTCGATCCTGCATTGGGTGGCGACCCTATTTTATACCAGCATTTATTCTGGATTTATTCGCATCCGGCTGTTTATGTGATGATACTTCCTGCCATGGGTGCCATTTCTGAAATTATTCCGACCTTTTCTCAAAAA
Organism: Chitinophaga pinensis; assembly: GCA_945897845.1. Taxonomy (GTDB): domain Bacteria; phylum Bacteroidota; class Bacteroidia; order Bacteroidales; family Prolixibacteraceae; genus Aquipluma. The sequence continues at coordinate 14,786 of CAMDGL010000030.1, forward strand.
CATATTTTCGGATACAAAGCGATTATTGCTTCTACGCTGGCAATTGCCTTTGTAGGTTATTTCGTTTGGGGACACCACATGTTTACTTCCGGAATGAGCGGTACTGCGCAGTACACCTTTTCAATACTGACTTTCATTGTTGCCATTCCGAGTGCAATCAAAGTATTTAACTGGATATCGACCATGCACAAGGGTTCAATTAATCCTGAAGCTCCTTTCTTATGGGCAGTTACATTTATTTTTGTTTTTATGATCGGTGGATTCTCCGGATTAGTGCTTGGCGCTTTGGCCACCAACGTTCATGTGCATGATACCGCTTTTGTAGTTGCACATTTTCACTTCATCGTTTTTGGGGGTGTTGGTTTTGCTTTCTTCGGGGCCATTCACTACTGGTTTCCTAAAATGTTTGGCCGCATGTACGACAAAGTATGGGCAAAAGTTGGCTGGGCCTTTTTTACAGTTGGTTTTCTTACCTTGTATTCACCGATGTTTTACCTTGGTATGATGGGAATGCCCCGTCGTTATTACGATTATCTTCCTGAATTTCATGCAGCAAACATCTTATCCTCGCTGGGTTCGTGGGTGATGACCTTCGGATTGCTCATCATCGTAATCAACCTGTTCAGATCGGCAAAAAATGGCGCCATAGCCGAAATAAATCCATGGCATGGGAAAACACTTGAATGGACAGTGCCCTCGCCTCCACCACTCGAAAATTTCGATGAAATACCAGTTTATGGCGAAAAAGACGGACCTTACGAATACTAAATCATTGGATATACATTTATGGAACATGTAGCACAACATTCAGATCCCCATTACGATCAGGAAGCATCCAAATTGGGAATGTGGCTTTTTATTTTCACTGAACTGCTCCTTTTTGGCGGTTTGTTTATTGTTTACGCTATTTACCGGTTTCTGAATCCGGAAGCCTTTCAAATGGCCGGACATGAACTTAATCTGACCATTGGAGCTATCAATACAGTAATTTTGCTGGTGAGCAGTATGACCATTGCCATGTCAACCTCAGCACTTCAGAAAAAGAACAAAGGATTAACAGTGCTGTTGCTTGAAATTACTGTCATGCTTGCACTTATTTTCCTGATCAACAAATATTTTGAATGGGGAGTGAAATTTGATCATGGCATCTGGCCCGGATCAGAGCATTTGCTCAATGACATGGGGCATGGTGAAGTTCTGTTCTTCGGTCTGTATTTCGTAATGACCGGACTTCATGCCCTGCACATCGTTATTGGGATGATTATTATTATAGTGGCATTGAATAAAGTTCAGAAAGGAACGGTACATGCCGATCGGCCGTCGTTGCTCGAAAATGCCGGATTATACTGGCATTTGGTCGATTTGATCTGGATATTCCTGTTCCCGTTGTTCTATTTAATACACTAATAAAAGCGATTCAAAATGGAAAATGAAAAACATCATATCGTACCCTATAAGGTTTACATTTATATTCTGCTAGCGCTGGTTACCATGACATTCATGTCGATCGGGATTACCAAAATTAACCTTGGAGAGTATTCAGTTTTGGGAGCAATGATTTTCGCCACCCTAAAATCCATATTGGTATTATCCTGGTTCATGCACCTTAAGTTCGACCAACCCTTTCTGCGAATCATGGTTGGCTTTGTAGTACTGGTGTTTTTCGCGGTTATATTTATTACATTTTTAGATTACTATTTCAGATAAAAGCTATGTATATCTTATCAAATACGACAAATGCATCCAATTTTGTAGAGGGAGTCGACAAGTCCTTTGTAATAATAATGGGCATTTCTTTTGTCTTTCTGATCGGCTTAACTTTTACGATGTTGTATTTCGTTTACAAGTACAACAAAACGAAAAACCCAGTCGCGACTCAGATTAAAGGAAGTACGAAACTCGAAATTATCTGGACTGTAATTCCTACTATTCTGGTTTTGGTCATGTTTTATTACGGTTGGGCCGGATGGGCGCCGATGAGGAAAGCTCCGGATGATAGTTTCAACATCAAAGTCGTTGCCCGGATGTGGAACTTCACCTTCGAATACGAAAATGGTAAAAAAACCGACACTTTGTTTGTTCCGATGAACAAAGCTGTAAAACTGAATCTTAATTCTTTGGATGTCATTCATAGCTTGTATATTCCTTCATTCAGGGTAAAAGAAGACGTAGTTCCGGGCAGCGAAAAAATGATATGGTTCATTGCACAACGCGAAGGGCTTTACGATCTGTTTTGCACTGAATACTGCGGGTTAAATCACTCCTACATGCTCAACACAGTGAAAGTAATGCCCGACGAGCAATTTAACTCCTGGTATGTTGACACCACCAAACGGGTTGAAGTTGCTTTGGATTCGCCCACTGAAAACGGGAAGCGGATCATGAAAAATATTGGTTGTTTTGCCTGTCATTCACTTGATGGTTCTAAATTGGTAGGTCCTTCTTTTAAAGGAGTATACGGACACGAAGCTACTGTTATTACTGGTGGAAACGAACGTGTGGTTACTGTTGATGATGAATACATCAAACGGTCCATTTATGATCCGAATGCCGATGTGGTAAAAGGATTCAACAAAGGATTGATGTTGCCTTATGAAGGTCAGCTTACGGACGCTGATATCGCACAAATTACTGAATATTTGAAAACTCTTAAATGACCAGAGCAAGTGTGCTATCCTGGATAAAAATTATTTTGGAGCTGGGCAAAGTAAGGATTTCTTTGCCCATTGCTTTGTCTGCACTCGTTGGTTATACCATGAAAACAGGTTGGTTGGGCGGCGAGGTTTGGATGCTAATGTCAGGTGTATTTCTGATGTCGTGCAGTTCGGGTGCCATTAATCACATTCAGGAATACAAAACGGATGCATTGATGCCAAGGACCAAAAACAGGCCCATCCCTTCTGGAAAAATAAGTTTGAATGCTGCCATCTGGGTAGCCATTTCCTTTTTTGCATACGGAGCTTTTATTTTGCTCACCAGTTTTCCACCAATCGTCTTCGTTACCAGTTTCCTGACTTTACTGGCGTACAATGCAATTTACACTCCGCTAAAAAAAGTAACGGCCTTTGCAGTCGTTCCGGGTTCACTGGTAGGTGCGTTGCCTCCCTATATTGGCTGGTTTGCAGGCGGAGGAGCGTTCATCGACGAACAAATCATCTGGGTTGCGCTGTTCTTTTTCATCGGACAAATACCCCATTTTTGGTTATTGCTGCTCATGTTTGGCAAAGAATATACGCTGGCAGGTTACCCAAGCCTGAATTCAGTATTTAACGACAACCAGATTAAACGGTTGAGCTACACGTGGATTTTGGCTACCATTGCAACGGCATTTGTTGTTGCAATGACCGTTTTGCAAGGTTCAACAACCATGTTTTTCCTGCTCATCTATATTTTTTACCTATTGTTTTCGCTTACTACCGGAATAATGGTGAAAAAAGATATTCCTGTCAGGGCATCCTTCCTGAAGCTCAACTTTCTTTACCTGTTGATGATGATCGTGCTGATCGTTGACAGTCTGTATTCGACTGGCAAATTATAAAGATAAAACGGGAACCAAACAAATGCCCAAATAACTTTGTTTTAATTTCTCATAAAAATCATGACCATGAAAAATTCAACACGCTCAAAAAAATCATCGTCGAGACCTTTTACAGTATTTTTCGCCGGACTCTTATCCGGAATAATTATTTCGGGATTGCTTCTCTTTTTTGTATTTCCAAAACTGATGTTCACCGTTAGCGAAAGTAAATTCAATTTTGATCAAACAACTGAAATCCTTACTGAATCGGTAAAAGAGAACAACTGGAACCTTTCGCATCAGTACGATCTTCAACAAACCATGGCCAAACATGGGCACGAAGTAAAGCCGGTAAAGGTATTTTCAATTTGTAAGCCAGACATTGCTATTCGGGTTTTAGGGAGCGATAACGACCGGCATATTTCGTCAATGATGCCATGCAGGGTTGCCATCTACGAAAAAGCCGACGGAAAAACATACATTGCAAG